>JANNZE010000173.1:0-5232 GCA_031410455.1 Chitinophagaceae bacterium
ATATAAGCATCAATGTAAAAGATAGATAAGGCTACCTTCTTCTGTATTGAACATCTTATAGCGCAAATGATAATCAGCAGGCATGTGCACGTTGAGTATACTATTTTCAACGCTTACATTTTCATCTATCACCGGTATCCAATTCGGTAAAAAAAATAAACTTTTGATCTCTGTTTCAATTTCATATTCAATGGTATAAGGATAACTGTTCCAATTGAAATTGTGCGTCTTCAAGCGGTTTTCTTCTGCAAGGGAACCGGAAGAAGTAGCACTTACATCCTGAATATCTGATTTGCCGGTTTTTTTTATTCTTTTTCCTGATGCATCATACAAGGTGCCACTGATCGATTTGATATTTATCAGTTTGTTGTAATGCTCTTCCAACGCTGCATATTCATCTGCGTTCCTGTTTAGAATGGTGATGGCATATGTATGGCGGATAAATGCACTTCCTTCATTGTTGATACCGACGCTCATTTCTGAATTACGGATCACTGCATTTGCATTAATGATCTGCTGGGGGATCAGGAAAACTGCATATTGCTGTGCGAATAAATTATAGCCATTGAAGAGAATTGCAATTGTAACCAGAATGGATGTGCGCATTTTATTTCTTTTTGAATACAATTTGTTCTGCTTCTTTTTTTACAATTACATCAAAGAACATTCTTAAAGTTTCATAATCTTCAGGCATAAAAGTGGCCTTGTTTAATTTCAGGATCACTCTTATGTCAATATTGTCATCATTTTTTCTGATGAGGTATTCAAACATGCCCTGGCCTTCATCGAGGTTGATTCTTTCAGACTTTGGCATTTCATCCACCACATAACCTTCGGGAATGAAGAGTTTAAGCATATAGGTTTCATTCGTTTTGAAAGGCATTTCAACAGGGTAGAATCTTTCCGGTGATTTGAAATAATTTTCAGTTAGACCTTCTTTCAGCAACGGACTGAAATAAATTACATCCGACCCATTGTTCTCAATTTTCAGGTTATATTTAATGGATAATTTATTTTCATTGCTGTCAAGATTGGTGAATTTTGTTTCATCTGCTTTGATGTCCGGTGGATAGGATTGGGTGATTTTTTTCTGAAAAGCTGTCAGCCCATTCTCAGCAATACTTTCACGGATGTGTTCTGATTCTGAATTGCCAAATGATGATTGTAAAGTTCCAGACCAGTTGCTTCCAGTTTTTTCATCCAGCATCAGCAATACATTGGTTACTTTAATTTCTGTTATACTGTCTGGATATAAAGGTTCGGTGGATGGATAATCCGGATATATACTACGGCCTCCACTGTTGTAACATTTTGTGGGAAGATAATCGAAGGAACGGCTGGGACTTGACGCATCTAAATAATACACTTTATCATTCAATGTTAATTTACAAACCACATAATTATATTGATTGATCAGTGGGTACATATTGGTTGTAAAGCCATGAGAACGGGTACTTAAAATAACGGGGTTTACCGTAAAGCCCTGCCTCTTCAGTAGCATGGTGAGCAATAAATTAATATCGGCAACATATCCGTTTTTATTCTGAAAAGTTTCCTTCAGCGACTGACTCCTGTACAAACCTGCCTGGCCTTTTGATTTTATATTTTGCTGTACATAATGAAAAATATTCCTTGCATCTGAAAGCGTAGTTGTGGTATTATTATTCAACCAGTTTTTATCGAGCCATTTATTGTCGCTGTACAGATTTACACCGAAATTTTCATCTTCCAGCATATCTTTTGACAATGCCTCCCAGGATCGCATAATGCTTTTAGAATCCTGTCCTGGTAAATTAACGGCGGACTGTTGAAACTCAATTTTAGATATATGGTTATTTATGGAGGTGGTAAAATTCTCAACTTTTAATGCAGGTGCGTCTTTCACTACCCATCTAACAATTTTGTCCTGGCTTTCGTATGTAAAAGCCTCCGATTTGTCTGCAGATGCAGAAGTAGTTCCTGGTCCAAAAAGGGAAATGGTTCTTCTTTCTCTTAAAAGATAAATTGCGCTTTTTGTTTTATTATCAACAATGTGGTACGGCAGATAACCGCCTGATAGTGTGATGTAATCAAAAATCTGGGGTATCTGCACTTTATATTCACTCCATAATTTAGGATAGGCTCCCTGGAATTCCCATGGCTGCAGATTAAACAGGAACTCAGATTTTATTGTATAGGAATATTCAATGATCGAGCCTTCTTTAACTGCCGACATCGTAAATTTCTTTACCACATAGTTTTCTGATATTTTATCTTTGAAAACATCGTTTTTATCCAGTTTGGTTTCTTCCACCTTATCATTTACAAGATTATAAGTTGTAGCCTTTAAAGATTCCAGTTTTTCTTCAGTATTTTTTTAGTTGAATGATACAGATACACATTAACAGTAGCCAGGTCAAATGCCTTTTTATTAAGAATATAAATTCTTCTTTTTACCTGGTGCATCAGGGTGAACCAGCCATCTGAATTACCATCAAAATAACTATTACCTACTTCTGATAAAATGACAGCGCCGTATGAGGTGTCAACTTTTATATTTTTTAAGGAAAAATCAGCGGGAGATACATTCCCGAATTTTACATTCGGCTGATCCTGGGAATATGCGGAAAAACAACACAGAAAAAAAAACAACATGCCACAAAGATGTTTGATCATAAAGCAGGAGTATTAGTTAGGGTATAATTTAATTCAGGAAAATAAGATGAATAAAGAGAACAGCCAATTTTGATACATGCTATTTTCGCCAATACCCCAAAATTTATACTCCGGTTACACTTACAGGCATAAAAAAAGAGAACCGTAAATGATTCTCTTTTCCTGAAGTACAATTATTAATTATTTCATCGTAAAACTTTCCAGGAACTTGGTGGTGAAGTTTCCGCTGCGGAAATTCTCATCTTTCATAAGCTGCAGGTGGAAAGGGATAGTGGTTTTTACACCTTCAATAACATATTCACTCAGGGCACGGTGCATGGTATTGATCGCCTCGTCACGTGTTTGTGCAACTGCTATCAGTTTGCCTATCATACTGTCGTAATAAGGTGGGATCACATAACCAGCATATACATGACTGTCTACACGAACTCCATGACCGCCCGGTTGGTGCAATACCGTTATTTTGCCTGGCGAAGGACGAAAATCATTGTAAGGATCTTCTGCATTGATCCTGCATTCTATGGCATGCATCTGCGGGAAATAAGCCTTTCCTACGATTTTTTCACCCATGGCAATTTTGATCTGTTCTTTAATCAGGTCATAATTGATCACTTCTTCCGTAACACAATGTTCTACCTGTATACGGGTGTTCATTTCCATGAAGTAGAAATTGCGGTTCTTATCCACCAGGAATTCAATGGTTCCCACACTTTCATAATTAATGGCCTTTGCAGCTTTGATGGCGGCAGCACCCATAAGTTCCCTGAGTTCATCTGTCATAAATGGGGAAGGTGATTCTTCCACCAATTTCTGGTGTCTTCTCTGGATAGAGCAATCTCGCTCACTTAAATGGCAAATATTACCATATTGGTCGCCGGCGATCTGAATTTCGATATGACGTGGTTCTTCTACAAATTTTTCCATGTAGATACCATCGTTTTTAAATGATGCGGCAGCTTCTGTTTTTGCTGTTTCGAAGGCTTTTTCAATTTCTTCTTCGCTCCATACCACACGCATACCTTTACCGCCACCACCAGCTGTTGCTTTTAAGATAACAGGGTAGCCCACTTGGACCGCAGATCTCTTGGCATGTTCCACACTTTCCAAAAGGCCTTCAACGCCCGGAACTACCGGTACGCCTGCTTTGATCATGGTTTCTTTTGCAGTTACCTTATCACCCATTGCATTGATCATATCGGGTGTTGGTCCAATAAATTTGATACCATGATCGGCACAGATCTTTGCGAATTTGCTGTTCTCCGCTAAAAATCCATATCCGGGGTGAATGGCATCTGCATTGGTTATTTCGGCCGCTGCCATAATATGAGCCATATTCAGATAGCTGTCTATACTGGCAGGCTTGCCGATGCAAACTGCTTCATCGGCAAATTTTACATGTAAACTGTCTTTATCGGCAGTGGAATAAACGGCTACCGTTTTAATTCCCATTTCTCTGCAGGTACGGATAACGCGTAAAGCAATTTCCCCCCTGTTAGCAATTAGTATTTTTTTAAACATCCGTAGTTGATATTTGGTACTTGCGTACTGGTGAGCCTATAAATAAAATGAATGAAGTTATTATGCCGGTTCTACGAGGAACAATGGCTGGTCATATTCAACCGGGCTGGCATCTTCAACAAGTACTTTTACAATAGTGCCTTTTACTTCACTTTCAATTTCATTAAAGAGTTTCATGGCTTCTATTATGCAAACCACTTTACCCGGCGCAATTTCATCGCCTACGTTTACAAGAATAGGTTTGCCGGGGCCCGACTGGCGGTAGAAAGTTCCGATCATCGGGCTTTTAATGGTAATCAGGTTATCGGCTTGTTTAGCAGGCGTATTTTCTTTAGGAGCAGATGGAGAAGCCGGTAAAGAAGCAGGTGCCGCTGCAGAAGATGGAGGTGCTACATTATATTGCTGGGTTCCTACAACATGCTGAACCGGGTCTTTTTTTTGTTTGATAGTGATCTTTTTTCCGTCTTCCTCTATAGTGATCTCACCGATGGTGGTCTTATTCATGAGCTTTACCAGCTCCTGTATTTGTTTGATGTCCATACGTACTTAGTTTAATGATTTATTAACGGGCAGCTAAGATAGGGAATGAATTATACTACAGGCCCAAAAACGCTTAGTTTTTAATGAAAAAACCCTTAAAATGATCTAAAAAGGTTCATTTTTAGGTAAATATGAACAAAAAGGGCATAAAAAAGGCTGAATGAACAGCCTTCCATTTATTTATTTTACTCTTTCCAGGTAATCCCCGGTTTTAGTATTGATCCGTATCATTTCACCTTCATTTACAAATAAAGGTACGTTCACCGTTGCACCGGTCTCAACAGTTGCGGGTTTAAGTGTACGTGTTGCAGTATCACCTTTCATTCCAGGCTCACTGTAAGTAACCAGTAATTCAATTTTATCTGGCAGTTCAACTCCCATTGGCAGATCGGTTTCCCCGTTGATCAACACAGAAACCACTTGTCCGTCTTTTAAAAATTTTGGCGCATCCACCATTGTTTCAGGTACGGTGATCTGCTCAAAAGTTTCATTATCCATAAAACTATAACCGGTATCATC
>JANNZE010000174.1:0-3551 GCA_031410455.1 Chitinophagaceae bacterium
GCTGCCGGTATGGGAGATGTGGGAATTGCAACATCTGCAGACGCCAATTCAAGCTTCTGGAACCTTGCAAAAACTCCATTCGCAACCAGCAAATTCGCTATTTCCGGAAATTATACGCCATGGTTAAAAGATCTTGATCTGAAGGATGTTTACCTGGCTTCTGTTGCTGGATATTACAAACTGGACGAATCACAGGCACTGACTGCTTCACTTCGTTACTTCAGTTTAGGAAGTATCCAGTTCACCGATTTTAATGGTTCAAACGTGGGTGTTAACCGTCCGAGAGAGTTTGCCTTTGACCTGGGTTATGCAAGAAAATTATCTGCAAAAAATTCATTGGGTGTTGCTGTACGTTATATCAATTCCCAGTTGGCCAGTGGTGCTATCAACGGCATCAACTATAAAACAGGAACTTCCGTTGCAGCAGATCTTCATTTCTTTCACAATGGTGTTAAAGAAAATGGTGCAGGTTTAAACTGGGGTGCTACATTAAGCAACCTTGGTGCTAAAATTTCTTACACAGACGATGCTACTCAAAAAGATTATATCCCTGCCAACTTAGGTATCGGTGCAGCTTATACCAAAGTACTGGATGCAGACAACAAACTTACTTTCGCAGTAGATCTTAATAAATTACTGGTTCCAACTCCTCCAACGCAGGGAAATCTTTCAGACAGTGCTTATTCTGTTAAACTGAAAGATTACCGTACAAAAGGTGTAGTGAGCAGCTGGTTCAGTTCATTCGGTGATGCTGAAGATAATGGTGGTGAATTACGTGAGATAACTGCTTCTATCGGTGCTGAATACTGGTACAAAGAGCAATTCGCTTTCAGAGCTGGTTATTTCTACGAGAATCCTGAAAAAGGAAACCGTAAATTTTTCACTATCGGTGCAGGTTTGAAATACAATTCTTTAGGAATTAATCTTTCTTACTTGTTGCCATCAGGTAACGGAACTAACCGTAATCCATTATCAAACACCATCCGTTTTGGTTTGATCTTCGATATGGCTAAATAATTTTGTGATAAAATATTTGAAAAAGCGCTCCAATTACGGGGCGCTTTTTGTTTATTCATGCTTCTAGGCCGATATTTACAAAATGAGTTACAGAATTGGTTCAGGTGTTGATTTTCATCAGTTGGTGGAAGGCCGTAAGTTCAGGCTGGGTGGTATAGATATCCCTCATACCAAAGGAGCATTAGGACATAGTGATGCAGATGTACTGTTACATGCCATTTGTGATGCCATGCTGGGTGCTTTGTGTCTCGGCGATATCGGCAAACATTTCCCGGATAATGATGCTGCTTTCAAAGATATAGACAGCACACATCTTTTATACCGCTGCGATCAGCTGATCAAAGACAAAGGCTACCAGGTGGTGAATATTGATACGAACCTTTGCTTACAGGCCCCGAAGATCATGCCTTATATTTCTGCCATGCAGGATAAAATTGCAGGTGTTTTAAATATCAGCACCCAGGATATTTCTATTAAAGCAACTACCACTGAAAAAATGGGATTTGTAGGAAGAGAAGAAGGTGTTATTGCCTACGCCACGATCCTTCTGCAGAAACAAGTATCCTGACAATATTTTCAAAAAACATGATCTTAAAAATTAAAAATATTTCCGGCTGCGATATGCCTTCCTATGCTACTAAAGGTGCTGCAGGGATGGATTTACGTGCCGCATTGCCGCAGCCGGTCATTTTACAGCCCGGTGATCGTCAACTCATACCCACTGGTTTATTTATAGAATTGCCGGAAGGATATGAAGCGCAGATAAGGCCACGTAGCGGTCTGGCGGTTAAACAGGGAATTACCTGTTTGAATTCACCGGGTACCATAGACTGCGATTACCGCGGAGAAGTGAAAGTAATACTGATCAATCACAGCAATGACCCACAAACGTTGCATCATAATGACAGGATTGCACAAATGGTGATTGCTAAAGTTGAACATGCAACTTTAGAATTTGTACTGGAATTAAATACATCCGAAAGAGGAGAAGGCGGATTCGGACATACAGGAATACAATAATTTATGAAGAATATTCTGATAATAACAGGTCTTGCAATATTGATGCTGAGTTGCAGGAGCACCCGGAAAATAAGTACGGCCATTGCACCACGCGACACTACTTATGCTAAACTGAATAAGTCTTACGAAGATTCTATTGCAATGGTACGTAACACAATGGCGGAATTTAAAAAAGGGTTCATTGAATTTAAAACCTTCTCTGCCAAGGTTAAAGTAGATGTTGAAAATGATAAAGGCAAACAGCCTGACCTTATTGCAGTAGTAAAAATTATAAAAGACAGCTCTATCTGGATATCTATCTCTGCTACATTTCTGAATATAGAAGTATATCGCATCCTTATAGAAAAAAACAAAGTGATCTTACTGAACAAGCAGGATAAGGAAGTTCAGTACCGTACCATTGATTATTTAACGGAAGTAACTAAAATTCCTTTCGATTATACCACTTTACAAAATCTGCTCGTAGGAAATCCTGTTTTCTTTACAGACAGCATTACTTCATTCAAAAAAAATGAAAATGATATTTCTATTTTAACCGTTGGAGATTTTTTTAAACACCTGCTCACCGTATCATCCGACAGCAAATATTTACTGCATAGCAAACTGGATGATGTTGACATTAACAGAAACCGCACAGCAGATATTTCATATGGAGATTTTGAAAATATTACAGGAATGAGTTTCTCCAATACACGTCATATCGTGATTTCAGAAAAATCAAAAATGGATATTAAAATGAAATTTAAACAGGTGGAGTTTAACAAAGAATTATCTGTGAATTTTAATATCCCCAGGAATTATAAATCAAAATAATCGTTACTTGTAATGCATTGCATGTACTGTTCATGCTGAATTGTATTTTTGTTACCCTCGTTAAATTCAGGCTATGATGAAGCAAATCCTTGCAACCACACTGTTTTCTTTTTTAATGATAGCAACGTATGCCCAGCCCGACAAGGAAGCCCTGGAACGCCAGCGGAATCAGTTGAGAAAGGAGATTGAGCAGACTGAAAAATTATTGAATGCCAACAAAGCTGAAACAAGAGCCAACACACTTCAATATAAACTGATCACACAGAAAGTAAATCTGCAGGATCGCATGATTGATAACATCAATCGCGATCTCCTGCGATTGAACAATAATATTTACAGTATTCAGAAGGATGTAAATAAATATTCCCGGATACTAGATACTTTAAAACGGGAATATGCCAAGAGCATGGTATATGCCTATAAGAACAGAAGTAATTACGAATTTTTGAATTTCATTTTTTCTGCAGCCAGTTTCAATGATGCCATCAGAAGAGTTTCTTATTTAAAAAGCTATCGCAATTACAGAGAAATTCAGGGAGAAAATATTTTACGCACACAGGATATGCGCCGCAAAAGAATGGAAGAACTGGGTGCTACCAAACAAACCAAAAATGTTGCATTGCAGGTGCAGAGTAAAGAATTACAAACACTGGCGCAGCAACAAAAGGAGAAAGACAGGATACTGGCAGAGCTCCAAAAGC
>JANNZE010000175.1:0-4988 GCA_031410455.1 Chitinophagaceae bacterium
CTGATCGAAGCTTACAGGATGAAAATATGGATCACTGTTAGGCTGAATATCATCTGCACCACAAATACCTGCATAGGCCATGATGGTGGTTCCGCTTCCTACTTCATAAGCCTGGGCAGCACTTCTGTTTCCACCGCCACAATTTGATATACTACTGTTGAAAGTATGACTTCCGCCAAACTGATGTCCCACCTCATGCGCTACATAATCAATATCATATCCGTCACCTGTTGGAGAAGGACTTCCGGTAATACCTCGTGCTTTTGAAGATGTATTACAAACTACACCTAAACCTGCAAGGCCACCACCACCTGTACTGAAGGTATGACCAATATCAAAATTGGCTGAACCGATCAGGTTGGTAATAACGGTCTGGCTTTCATTAATTAATGTACCGGCATTGTTATTTCCATTAAACGGATCAGAGGCTCCTGATGTAAAAACTATTATATCATTATTTGCAATAAGGATCAACCTGATGGAAAGATCATTTTCATAAACACCATTCACCCTGTTGGTAGTAAATACAATTTTTGCAAGTGCCTGAGCAGTTGTAGGAGAAGCCACCCCTGTTGCTGCCACTGCATATTCACCTGTACAGGCAATTGCTATTCTGTAACTGTATAATTGAGTACCTCTGCATGGGCCGGCAGCTACCCTGTTTCCCAGTGGAAGTTGCTCTGTCGTTTCACAAACAAATGGCCTGCTCTTAACATGGTCTCTGCCATAATAACTGATGTAGTTATTTACATTACCTCTTGAATAAGCGTCAATATAGGATACGCCTTGCGGTGATAATATCTGCGCAGCAAATCCAAAATATGGATCATAGCTGAAACGGATATTGGCAGCAGGATCATCAATACCCTGTCCTGCAAATGTTTTGATTTCAGGGTATTTTGCAGATAAACCTGGCTCCATAATACTGCTCTGCCATACTCTGAACCGGGCAACTCCACCATAGGGAGAAGGCAGTTCAAGGATGGGAGCTGTATTCCTGTTTACAGAATTTTCCTGGGGCAGATTCCATAAAAAGTTTTTCAGGTCGGCATTGTTCAGAACGGTTGTTCTGTACTTCTGCGGCACTATCACTCTTTGTTGATTATTGGTAATGGAGCTTTCAGGCACATCAGAAAAAAACTTCTGAGCACTGGCTGAAAAACTGGTTGTACTGACAATCAATGCCAGTAATAGTTTGTAAAATTTTTGCATATAAATGTGTAAGTTATAAGCTTGTAAATTACTTAATTAATCCTTTCAAATCCACTGTGGGTCTGCATTTATTTCTGATCAAACATATTGGCACATTAACTGTATTCTTTATAGATGAATTTGATAACTTTTACTGACAGGGGACTTTTCTGCAGCGCAGGAAATTTTTATATAGATCCATGGAAACCGGTGGATAAAGCCATCATTACACATGCGCACAGTGATCATGCAAGATGGGGTTCACAAAATTATTTTTGCCATAACGATACACTACCGCTTTTACAACTTCGTTTAGGTGACAATCATTATCAGTGCGCTGACTGGAATGAACCAACTTACCTGAACGGAGTGAAAGTTTCTTTTCATCCTGCAGGGCATATCATAGGTTCCGCACAGATAAGAGTTGAATATGAAGGTGAGGTATGGGTGGTAAGCGGCGATTATAAAACAGAATACGACGGAATATCCACTGCTTTTGAACCCATTCGTTGTAACACATTTGTTACGGAATCTACATTCGGGTTGCCAATTTATAAATGGGAAAAACAGGATGTCATTTTCCAGAAGATGAAAGACTGGATACTTAAAAATCATGCAGAAAAAAGATGCAGTATTTTTATTGCTTACAGCCTGGGTAAAGCACAGAGAATATTACAGCCACTTGCCGAAACAGGCATTCCGGTTTATGTACATGGTGCTGTGTGGAATGTTCATCAGGCATTGGTAAACGCCGGATGGAATTTGCCCTCAGTTAATCGTGTAACGCCTGAAACAACCAAAGAAGAATTGAGAGGAGCCATCGTGATTGCTCCGTCGGGAGCGGAAGGAAGCGGATGGATGCGCCGGTTCACAGATCCTGCAATAGGCATCTGCAGCGGATGGATGCAGGTTCGGGGGAATGCCAGGAGAAAAAATGCAGACGCAGGTTTTGTGTTGAGCGATCATGCAGACTGGCCCGGACTATTGGAAACAGTATCCGCAACTGGCGCAGAGAAAGTATATGCCACTCACGGATTTCAATCAGCATTCAGCAGGTATCTCCAGGAAAAAGGAATAGAAGCTGCAGAAGTTAAAACAGCATTTGGTGAAGAGGAAGAAGCACCGGAAATTTTAAATGCAGGAGCATGAAACATTTTGCAGAAATGATCTCCGTACTTGCCAACACTACAAAAACGAATGCAAAAATCAATGCATTACAAAACTATTTTGAAAATGCTTCTTCAGAAGATAAAGTATGGGTGATTGCATTATTCACCGGAAGAAGGCCGAAGCGAACGATCGCAGGTTCATTAATAGGTCAGTGGTGTATGGAAATAACAGGATTGCCCGACTGGCTTATTGCTGAAAGCTATCATACCGTGGGAGATTTTGCAGAGGTGATCGCTTTGTTGTTACCGGAAGATGATATTCGGACTGATGATAATTTATCGTTATCCTATTATATGAATGCATTGATAGCGCTGGATAAAAAAGATGACCAGGTAAAAAAAGATTTCATCTTACAAAGCTGGGGAAGGATGACCAGGATGGAAAAATTCGTTTTTAATAAACTGATCACGGGTGGATTCAGGATTGGAGTTTCTCAGAAGATCATGGTGAATGCTTTAGCAAAAATCACCAGCGTTTCTCCTTCCATCATAGCGCACCGTATCAGTGGAAAATGGGACCCTTCTTCCATCAGTTTTGATGACCTGATTTCCGATGATGGTTCTGTTAAAGATTTTTCAAAGCCTTATCCGTTTTACCTGTCATATGCTGTAGAAAATCTGGAAGAGTTACAGGAAGAAAAATTATGGCAGGCCGAATGGAAATGGGATGGCATACGAGGCCAGATCATCAAAAGAAATAATGAATTATTTGTGTGGAGCAGAGGCGAAGAACTGATCACTGAAAAATTTCCCGAATACCATGTTCTGCAGCATATTTTACCAGATGGTATCGCCATTGATGGAGAGATCATTTCGCTCGGGCCACCTAATTCATCTCTCCCGTTTACTCCGCTACCCTTCTCTGTTCTGCAAACAAGGATTGGCAGAAAAAATATTTCCAAAAAACAACTTACAGAAGCACCCGTGGGTTTTATTGCATACGATATTCTTGAATCTGATAACAGGGACGTAAGAGAATTTCCATTGGAAGAAAGAAGAAAAATTTTATCATCTGTGATACAGGATATTCAACTGCCTTTTATACACCTTTCGCCCATAATTGAATTTTCATCCTGGGAAGAATTAAAAAAGATAAGGATGAATTCAAGAGACATCGGCAGTGAAGGTATTATGCTCAAAAGAGTATCATCAGCATACCAGGTAGGAAGAAAACGTGGTGACTGGTGGAAATGGAAGATCGATCCGCTCACCATTGATGCGGTTCTGATCTATGCACAAAAAGGTTCGGGAAGAAGAAGTAATTTATATACCGATTATACTTTCGCCGTAAAGAACGGTGAGGATCTGGTTACATTTGCGAAAGCTTACAGTGGTTTAACGGACAAGGAATTTGCACAGGTGGACGCATTTGTAAAAAGAAACTCGGTCGAAAAGTTCGGGCCTGTACGAACTGTAAAACCCGAACTTGTTTTTGAAATAGCATTCGAAGGTATTGCCGCCAGCAATCGTCATAAATCTGGTGTTGCCTTACGTTTCCCCAGGATGAGCAGGTGGAGAAAAGATAAAAAACCGGATGAGATCAATACACTGGAAGACCTCAGACAATTATTACAGGTATACGGCACATCCCGCCAGGTAAATAATGAAAAAGAATAAAACAGATACAGGATTTCTGGTGATCAGGAAATGGCTGAAGAAGAATGACAGAATTCCTTTTACATTCCAGGAAGAAACCTGGAGAGCCATTGCTGATAACAACTCCGGGTTGGTAAACGCTCCTACCGGCTATGGAAAAACGTATTCTGTTTTTTTAGGATCCATCATTCGTTTTATAAATGAAAATCCGGATGATTATCAAACCAGGAAAAAGAACGGATTACAACTGGTATGGATAACACCGCTGCGTTCCCTTGCAAAAGATATCGGAAGAGCTATGCAGGAAGCCATTGAAAATATAGGGCTTCAATGGAAAGTGGCCATTCGCAATGGTGACACTTCCACCAGTGAAAGACAAAAACAAATAAAAAATATTGCGGAGATACTCATAATCACACCAGAGAGTTTACACCTCATGCTGGCTCAAAAAAAATATCCGGAATTATTTTCAACGTTACGAATTATAGCAATAGATGAATGGCATGAATTACTTGGTAGTAAAAGAGGTGTTCAGGTAGAACTTGCGATCTCCCGGCTTATAGCCATTACAAAAAAAAGTAACCGCCTTCCTTGTAATATATGGGGCATTTCAGCAACTGTAGGTAATCTGGAAGAAGCGAAAAATGTTTTACTGATGCCCACCGGAACCTCTGGCGATATCATCAGCGCTTCCTATAAAAAAAATATAGAGATACAATCCATTTTTCCTGATGAAATAGAAAAATATCCGTGGGCCGGTCACCTCGGTATTAAACTCGCAGAGAAAGTTCTTCCCATACTTCACCAGCATGACACCACCCTTGTTTTTATAAACACAAGAGGCATGAGTGAACAATGGTATCAGAAATTACTCGTGATTGATCCGTCACTGGCTGGCGCTATTGCCTTGCATCATGGCAGTATTGAACATGAATTAAGAATTTGGGTGGAAGATGCGATACATACAGGTGTGTTATCTGCCGTAGTGTGTACTTCCAGCCTGGACCTTGGCGTGGATTTCAGGCCCGTAGA
>JANNZE010000176.1:0-4849 GCA_031410455.1 Chitinophagaceae bacterium
GTATTTCTGGAAAATATAGACGATCAATAAAGCCGTTTCCTTCGTTGGGAGGCCGATTACTTTATTTCCTCGTAATCAATATAATCATCGCTGTTCACCTGGTTATTTCGGGGTATATCGTTCTTAGGCTGCTGCTGAGCCTCTTGTTGTTGCTGTTGCTGCCTCATTTGCTCCTGCACCTTGCTCATGGTATTTTTCATCTGGCTCGTGGTGCGGTAAACCGGAATAATAAAATCCACCACCAGCTTATAAATGATATAGATCACAAACAATTCAAAAAGTATCCGTAAAATATTCATGCCGGCAAAGTTAGCAACGGTCTGCCGATTTCGTTGTTAAATTTGAAGAATGGAAAAAGTTGTTTGGAGAACACATATAATATTCTATATTTGCAGTACGAAAAAGTGAATGAAGGGAACCGGGGTGTTCCCTTCTTCTATTATAGACTATGAGCAGGGAAGAACAACTTGAGACGATTAAAAGTATTTTGACACCATTACTGTTGGATGATATTTTTTTGGTGGACATAAAAATCAAGCCTATCAATAACATCAAGGTTTACCTGGATGCGGATGCAGGTTTGCCGATAGAAAGATGCAGTAAGATCAACCGGTCATTGTACCGCACCATTGAAGAAATGGAATTATATCCTGATGGAAATTTTTCATTGGAAGTGTCCAGTCCGGGCCTGAGCGAACCATTGAGAATGCATCGTCAGTATTTAAAAAATGTAGGACGCGAACTGGAGGTTACTAAAACAGATGATACAAAAGTTACCGGGAAACTCCTGGTTGTTGACGAAGAGAAAATCATGCTTGAATTTACAGAAGGAAAAAATAAAAAAGCTGTTGTACACCAGGTGGAAATTCCACTTACAGAAATTAAGGTGTCAATAGTTCAGATTAAATTTTAATAACAACATAAAAACCCCAGCCGTCGGGGATGACAAGTCTGGCCGGCAAGAATATGGCAAGTATTAACTTAATTGATTCATTCCAGGAGTTTAAGGAAGCCGAAAATATCGACAGGCCTACACTTATGAAAGTGATGGAAGATGTGTTTAAGACTCTCATCCGTAAAAAATATGGCAGCGATGAAAACTTTGATGTGATCGTAAATGATCAAAAAGGTGATTTGGAAATTTTCCGCAGAAGAACCATCGTTGATGATGATGATCTGTATAATACCCTTACGGAAATTGAATATAAAGATGCAATTAAGATTGAGCCGGATTACCAGGTAGGTGAGGAGTTGTATGAGGAAGTTGATATCCAGAAAGAATTCGGCCGCCGGGCGATCCTCGCAGGTAAACAAACACTGGCTGCACGTATCAATGATCTGAAGAAAAATATTTTAATAAAAAATTACGAAGACCGCGTTGGTGAAATTGTTACCGGAGAAGTTTACCAGGTTTGGAAAAAAGAAGTATTGATACTGGATGAAGATGGTAACGAGATGCTGTTGCCGAAGTCGGAGCAGATCCCTTCTGATTATTTTAAAAAAGGGGAAACCGTTCGTGCAGTGGTTAAGAAAGTGGAACTGAAAAACAGCCAGGCGGTGATCATCCTTTCCAGAACAAGTCCTTCATTCCTTGAGAAATTACTGGAGATAGAAGTTCCGGAAATTTTTGATGGTTTGATCGTGGTTAAAAAGATCGTACGCGATCCGGGTGAAAGAGCAAAAGTGGCAGTGGAAAGTTATGATGACAGGATCGATCCGGTGGGCGCCTGTGTAGGTATGAAAGGAAGCCGTATTCATGGCATCGTTCGTGAACTGAAAAATGAAAATATTGATGTTATCAATTATACCACCAATGTTCAATTGCTGATCCAGCGTTCTTTAACGCCGGCAAAGATCACGAGCATTGACCTGGATAATGAAAAAATGCATGCAAATGTTTACCTGAAGCCTGACCAGGTTTCCCTGGCGATAGGCAGAAGAGGCGTGAACATCAAACTGGCCTGTGAATTAACAGGATACGAAATAGATGTTTTCCGTGATAATGAAGGGGAGGAAGATGATTTTGATATTGACCTGGAAGAATTCTCCGATGAGATCGAAGGATGGATCATAGATGAACTTAAACGCGTAGGTTGTGATACCGCCCGTTCAGTGCTTGATCTTTCTGCAGAAGAACTGGAAAGAAGAACAGACCTGGAGAAAGAAACCATCGCAGATGTGAGAAGAATTCTTTCCGAAGAATTTGAAAAGGAATAATCATTGCATAACTTATGCACGGTTAAAATTTTAAATTGATAATGGTTTTGGATCAGGTAAGATCCTGAACAGGAAAAAATAAGAATGTCAGAAGTAAATACACCAAGGTTAATGGCTGCGGCCAAGGAATTTAATATCGGCACGAGTACGCTGATAGATTTCCTTGTGTCAAAAAGTTTTAATGCGGATGACCTTAAGCCGAGTAGTAAACTCTCGGTGGAAATGTACCGTGTACTGCAATCCGAGTTTCAGCAGGATAAAGCGGCAAAACAAAAAGCAGAAGCACTAGAACTTCCGAAAGGAGCTTCCGCTTCAGATCAGAAGAAAAAAAGAGACGAAGAAGATCTTTCCATCAAAAAGAAAGAAGAAAAGAAAGCTAAAGTGGAAGAGCCGCCGGTAGTAGAAAAAATTCCGGAGCCTGTTGTAGCTGAGTTGGCACCACCACCTCCGCCGCCACCTCCTCCACCAGTGGAAGAAAAGCCGGCAGAACCGGTTCCCGAAATTCCGGCACCACCAGCAGAAAAACCTGTGGTTGAGGAAAAACCTAAAGAATCTGCAGTTACTAAAATCGATGCACCGGAATTGGTGGTTCCTAAAGTGATCGATAAGATCGATCTGTCTGCAATAGATTCTTCTACCCGTCCTAAAAAAACAACCAAGAAACCTGCACCGGCAGAAACTAAACCGGAAGCGGTTGCCCCGGCACCAAAAGAAAAAGCGCCGGAAGTTACGCCTCCGCCTCCCGCTAAAGCAGAACCATTGGTTACGCCTGTGGCAGAAGCTCCGAAAGAAGATCTGCCGCCGGTAATTGAAAATATTCAGGCACAGAAATTAACCGGTCCTAAAATTTTAGGAAAAATCGAATTACCGGTTGAGAACGATACACGTCCTAAAAAAGACGACGAAAAACACAAACGCAAAAGAATTCCGCTTCAGAAAAAACCGGGAACTGTCATGCCTCCCGATCCGGGACGCCAGGGATTTGGCAATCGTCCTCCAATGCAGGGCGGACAGAGAGGCGGACAACAACAGGGTGGTGGTAACCGATTCCCTCAAAGAACGGGCGCCGGCGCACCTGCTGCTAGAAGAGAAGATAAAACCATTGATGCAAAAGAAATCCAGGATAAACTGAAACAAACACAGGCTAAACTGGCCGGTGGCAGCGGACGTGGAAAAAGCCTCAAAGCAAAATACCGTAAAGCAAAGCGGGAAGAAATGGCCGAACACAACGGCGCAAACGGTATTGAAGGAAACAAATTACAGGTTACCGAATTTGTAACGGTAAGTGAACTGGCTGGTTTGATGGATGTGAGTTTTGCAGATATCATCAGCAAGTGTATGAGCCTTGGTATCATGGTAAGTATCAACCAGAGACTGGAAGCAGATGTTATTGAACTGGTGGCGAGTGAATTTAATTATGAAGTGGAATTTATCGGGGTGGATGATGCTGCAGAACTGGAAGAAAATGATGAAGCAGATGCACCGGAAAATTTAGTTTCCCGTCCGCCGATCGTTACCATCATGGGTCACGTAGATCATGGTAAAACATCACTTTTGGATTATATCAGAAATACCAATGTGATCGCCGGTGAGGCCGGGGGAATTACACAGCACATTGGTGCATATGAAGTAACACTGGAAAACGGTCGTGAGATCACTTTCCTGGATACGCCGGGTCACGAAGCCTTTACGGCAATGCGTGCACGTGGTGCAAAAGTTACTGATATTGCAGTAATTGTAGTTGCTGCAGATGATGCGGTGATGCCTCAGACAAGAGAAGCAATATCACATGCGCAGGCAGCTTCGGTTCCGATGATTTTTGCCATCAATAAAATTGATAAAGACGGTGCACAACCGGAAAAAATAAAAGAACAACTGGCTGGTATGAATATCCTGGTGGAAAGCTGGGGTGGTAAATTCCAAAGCCAGGAACTGAGTGCCAAGAAAGGACTCAACGTTGGGGATTTACTCGAAAAGATTCTTTTGGAAACTGACTTGCTGGAATTGAAAGCCAATCCAAATAAAACTGCCAACGGTACTGTTATTGAAGCATCGCTCGATAAAGGCCGTGGTTATGTGGGAACCATACTTGTACAGAACGGAACATTGCGTACAGGAGATATGATCGTTTCCGGCCAGTTCTTTGGAAAAGTGAAAGCCATGTACAATGAAAGAAACCAGCGTATTGAAGTGGCTCCGCCATCAACACCGGTTCTGATACTGGGTTTGAACGGAGCGCCACAGGCAGGTGAAACTTTCAAAGTTTTTGCCGATGAAGCAGAGGCCAGAGAAACAGCTTACAAACGCGGACAAATTTTAAGAGAACAGGGAATACGTTCCAAGAAACATATTACACTGGATGAGATCGGACGTCGTCTGGCACTCGGAAACTTTAAAGAACTGAATGTTATTATTAAAGGTGATGTGGATGGTTCGGTAGAAGCATTGAGTGACTCCTTGCAGAAACTGAGTACAGAGGAAATTGTGGTGAAAGTGATTCATAAAGCGGTGGGTGCCATCACAGAAAGTGATGTAACATTAGCCAATGCATCAGATGCGATCATCATTGGTTTCAATGTTCGTCCTTCTATGCAGGCAGCACGCCTTGCCGAAAACGAAGCGATCGAGATCA
>JANNZE010000177.1:0-7109 GCA_031410455.1 Chitinophagaceae bacterium
GTTTGCACCAAAAGTAACGCCTGGCCTTGCCTTCGTATCGGCATCATGCCTCCAGTTTACCCTGAATGTCCTGGTGGAATTGTCAGGATCCCCGGGCGCACTGTTTTTGATACGTTGCAGATTCAGTGATAAATTTCCACGGTATCGGTATCGTTTATAATAACGGGGATTGATATCGGTTGTCCAGGACCCATATGAATATACTGTTCCCCTCACCACAACATCCCAGTTATCGCTTAATATTTTATAATAGCCTAAGTTCTCCAGTGAAATACCTAATTGCTGACTGGCCGCAAAAGAAGGTGCCAGTAAACCGGAGTGTCGCCCCTGTTTCAAAGGATAAATACCAAATGGTAAATAAACAGGAATAGGCACCCCTTCAAACTCCGGATGAACCATACCGGAATAAGCCATTTTCTGATTTACCAGTTTGATGCGTTTACTCACAAAAGCAAAATGCGGTGTATCCAGGTTACAGGTGGTGAACCTGCTTCTGAATGCATAAAAGACATCATTCGATATTTTTTTGATCCGTTCACCGTACACAAACATTTCTCCCTGTTGTGTATACGTTCCTTTGGTGATCCCTTTCAATGTTTTAGGACTGAACTGAATACTATCCATTTGAGATTTAAAATCACCCTGTGTGAATGTTGCATATGACACTACTTTACCGAGGCTGTCTTTGGTAAGAAAAGCGGAAACAAGGTTTGTTTGCTGGTCGAACTGAATTTGTGGAGCCGTTAAAATATTATCGATGTATTCAATTTTGGATGTTTTACCGTACAGGAACATTTTCTTTGCAGGAACATCAATTACCATGGAATCATCTGCATGATAATTAATAGGTGCATCCAGTTCATTTTTGGAAGATTTGTAAACGAAAGTATCAACGTAAACCTGAGTGGATGTTTTTTTTGTAGTGTCGTTCAACAGTTCTTTTCCGGAAGAATCGGTAGAAATAATGACAGGATCGTTTCCTGTAGCCGGAGGTCTTTTTACCTGTGCATCCAAATGTAATGTTAACAATATCAATGCGCACACAGTTAGCAGTCGTGAAATCAATTTTACATTACCTTTGTAAGCGTGGTTCATTGCAGTGATAAAGCAAAGTTAACCATAATCGGTTTATTGTATCTGTGAATAATTATACAATAATAACCCCTACTAAATCTGAATAACCATGTTGAAGAACAAATGTTTACCATTCATTTTGTTTTTGTGTACGTTATCTTTTGCAGCGTCCGCTCAACAAGGCAGGCAATTGAAAACGATAATTGTGGATGCCGGTCATGGCGGTAGTGACAATGGTGCTATCGGCCAATATGAAAACTCACTCCGTTCAAAAGAAAAAGATGTTACGCTGGCTATTTCCCTCAAACTGGTAGCAGAATTAAAAAAACAATTGCCCAATCTCAATATCGTTCCCACCCGAACCACGGATATTTATCAGAGTCCAAAAGAGAAAGCGAATATTGCCAATGATGCAAAAGGGGATCTGTTCTTGTGTATTCATGCCGATGCAAGGAATTTACAGACCGGCCGACGCCAGATAGGAACTAAAATGGTTACCCGTTATAAGATCACTTATACGGGCAAAGGAAAAAAGAAAAAAAAGAAAAGCACACCATATCATGTGGAAGAACCGGTGTATGAATATTACAAGATCCCTTCTAAGGCCGTTGGTACCAGTGTGTGGATATTCGCCCCGCATAAAACGAGTGATAAGCTGAAGGCCATTATGAAAGAAGAAGGTGATTTTGAGATTGAGGCCGGACAGGATTCTGCCTATAACAACATTCATTTCGACACTCCGGAAGGGCGTGCCATTGCACAGGTGTATGCAAAAAGATACCAGGAAAAAAGTGACCGCATGGCCACTATGGTAATAGAAGAAGTGGATAAGACCGGCCGCCCAACTCTTGGGGTGAACCAGCGCCAAGTGGGTATCTGGGTGTTACAGGCCACAAATATGCCGGCGATCCTGATCGAAACAGGTTTCATCACCAATTATGAAGATGAACGTTACATCAACAGCGAAAAAGGACAGCAGGAAATTGCTGAAGTAATTACAAAAGCTGTCATCCGTTATAAAAATCAGCTGGAAAATTCCCGGGTTTCTGTTAGCCGCTGATTTCCATTGGAACAATTTTTGGCATAACTCAACTGTTTTACAGTTAGTTCTGTAATTTTAACCCTACTCTCTGCCCTTTTTCAGCGCTTTTGCCCGATTAATAAGGGTTGCAGAGTTTAATCAAAAATTGTAATAGTGAAGATATCTAATGAAACAAAGGTTGGTGCGATCGCAATCGTAGCAATAACTTTCCTCATTTTGGGATTTAGTTTTCTGAAAGGGAAGAAATTTTTTACCAGTAATACTACTTTGATAGGCTTGTACGGAAATGTTCATGGCCTGGCTAATTCCAACCCGATAACTATAAATGGCTTACAGGTGGGGACGGTGTTTTCCATCACTACCGAAAAGGATATGCGCAGTATATCTGTAGCATTGAACATTACAAAAGAAATCAATATTCCTAATAATTCTGTTGCCGTAATCAAACCAAATCCCCTGGGAACCACGAGTGTTGAAATCATCCTCGGCAACAGTGCCCAGATGCTTAAAAATAAAGACACCATTCTTACAGAGGCCAACGCAGGCCTCTTTAATGATGTACTTAAAAAGGTAGATCCGGTTTTATACGAAGTAAAAAGAGCGGTCGGATCGCTCGACACATTACTGGATAATTTCAACAGCATGCTCGATCCCAACTCCAAAAGGAATATCGCTGCATCAATGGAAAACCTGAATAAAATCACTACTTCACTCGCTTATTCAAGTGCTTCTCTTCAGACTCTTCTGAATACGCAAACAGGTTCAATCGCAAAAACTTTAGATAATATGAATGCTGTAACGTCTAACCTTGCCGCAAACAATCCCAAAATCAATGATATTGTTTCCAATCTTGATAAAACAACTACAAAATTTGCACAGGTTGACCTTAAAAAAACGATGGATACGCTAGATGTTGCCGTAAACAACCTTAAAAATATCATCGATAATGTGAACAGCAGTAAAGGAACTTTAGGAAAGATCATGAACGATCCTGCTCTATACAATAACCTGGCATCCACCAGTAACAAACTCAATTTATTACTGGATGACATCCGCGTAAATCCTAAACGTTATGTTTCTATTTCAGTATTTGGTAAGAAAGGAACCAATCCTCCGCTGATGGTACCTTTACCTGATACGGTAAGCTCTCCTTACCTTATAAAAAAGTTGAATGACTGAGGAACTGATACAAAGGAATGATCTGTTTCCATTCAAATACAGATCGTACTGTTATATAATTTTCTTATTATTCTCCGGGATATTTTACAGCGTGAATTCTTATGCGCAAGTAGCTGATACCACCAGGACCATCAGGATCATTGGTGCCAACAGTTTTCGCCAGATCTCTACAGATTCTGTTACGCTGCAAACACTCGCAGGTAATGCTTCGGTTGCCCAGGGTAATACTACGCTGAGCGGAGATAGTATTGTTATTAATATGTCTACCGGCATTACAGAAGTTTTCGGCAATGTGCACATCAATGATGCGGATACACTGAATACTTACAGCCAGTATTTAAAATATGTAGGTAATGAAAGGATCGCCTATCTTAAAAATAAAGT
Organism: Chitinophagaceae bacterium; assembly: GCA_031410455.1. Lineage (GTDB taxonomy): Bacteria > Bacteroidota > Bacteroidia > Chitinophagales > Chitinophagaceae > Ferruginibacter. The sequence continues at coordinate 3,680 of JANNZE010000177.1, forward strand.
TCGGCTCACAGATGGTAAAGCTTCCTTAACTACTGATGACCTGGTGTACAACCTTGCCACTGGTATTGCTACTTATGTGAATGGTGGAAAAGTAGTGAACGGAACAACAGTACTTACCAGTAAAGACGCCACCTATTATTCTGATACCAAAGATGTATTGTTCCGCAGATCCGTAAAACTGGTGGATCCGAAATATAATATTACAGCCGACAGCCTTCGTTATAATACTGAATTCAGAATTGCCAACTTCATCTCTCCTACACACATTGTTACAAAAGATGGTGTGGTGGATACAGATGCCGGAACATATAACCTGGAAACAGGCGAAGCGATTTTTTCAGGCAAACCGGTTTTCAGGGACAGTACGCGTTCTCTTACAGGCCGTAATGTGGCTTTTGATGAAAAGAGCGGCGTGGTACAGGTAGAAGGAAACGGAAAACTAGTGGATAGTGTGAATAAAGTAATTCTGCTCGGCGACCAGATTTTACTGGACAGGAAAAACAATTCATTTTTGGGAACAAGAAAACCGGTAATGATCATTTACAGGGATAATGACAGTACCTATATTTCTGCTGACACCTTATTTTCCGGAGTACGAAAAAACGACTCTACCGTTACAAGAAAAATTCTAGATACAGCTGTATCAATTTCTGCAACCGGTCCTGCTTCAAAAACGGACAGCATCCGGTATTTCCTCGCTTTTCATCACGTAAGGATTTTTAATGATTCCATGCAGTCGGTAAGCGACAGTTTATATTATTCCACCAAAGATTCTGTATTCCGTTTATTTAAAAACCCTGTATTCTGGAATGGAAAAACCCAGGTAACCGGTGATACCATGTATTTATTTACAGCCAATCAGAAACCATTTCGCCTGGAAGTATTCTTCAACAGTATGGTGATCAATGAACTGGAAAAAAACCTCTACAACCAGATCGGCGGCCGTACATTGAATGCCTATTTCAAAGACGGCCAGATCGATTATGTTCGTCAGAAAGGTACTCCTGCTGAAAGTATTTTTTATCCCCAGGAAGAAGACAGTTCTTACATTGGTATGAACAGAAGCAGTGGTGATGTGATTGATGTGTATTTTATTAAACAGGAACTGAACAAAGTGAAATATATCAATGAGGTGAACGGAACATTGTACCCGATGAAACAGATCCCGGCAGATAAAAAAAGACTGCAGGGTTTCAAATGGCTGGACAACAGGAGGCCTAAAAATAAATTAGAATTGTTTGAGTAAAACGGGTGTATGGAAACGTTGATAATGGTAGTGTTTATTGTAGGTTATGTGGCCATTGTCACAGAGCATTTCATTAAGATCAATAAAGCTGCAAGTGCATTGATAACAGCTGCTGTTTGCTGGACATTATTTGTTATCAGTGGTCATGAACATGCTGAAATTAACAATCAGCTACTGGAACATCTTGCAGATGCTGCAGGTATTTTATTTTTCCTTTTAGGCGCCATGACGATTGTGGAACTCATAGACGGACATGATGGATTTGATGTGATCACATCCCGGATAACCACTACCAACAAAAAGAAGTTATTGTGGATCATCTGCTTCCTCACTTTTTTTCTTTCCGCCATATTAGACAACCTTACCACTACCATCGTTATGTTATCGCTCATCCGCAAATTACTGCATGATAAAGATGACAGGCTGAAATTCACCGGTATGATCATTATTGCAGCAAATGCCGGAGGCGCATGGTCGCCAATAGGTGACGTTACCACAACCATGTTATGGATTGGTGGCCAGGTTACTGCATTAAACATTATACTTAAAGTATTTTTGCCCAGCCTTGTTTGTCTCCTTATTCCTTTGCTGATCATATCCAGATCGGTAAAAGGGATGGCCGCCCGTCCAGATACAATTGCTGTTGTTAAATCACCGCTTGAAAAAAGGGAAAGCAATTTTATATTCCTGGCAGGTATCACTGCCTTATTATTTGTTCCTGCTTTTAAAACCCTTACCGGATTACCACCCTTCATGGGTATGTTATTCGCATTAGGAATCATCTGGATGATCACGGAAATCCTCCACAAGGATAAAGAAGATGAAGACCAGGTAACTGTGGCAAATGCATTACAAAAAATAGACACTCCCAGTATTTTATTTTTCCTGGGAATATTATTATCGATTGGTGTTTTACAAAGTTCCGGCCTGCTCAACTCTCTAGCAACTACATTGAGTGAAAATGTTCCGGATATTGATCTTATGACCGGAATTATCGGGGTTTTATCTGCGGTAGTTGACAATGTTCCGCTCGTTGCTGCATCTCAGGGCATGTTCCCTTTGACCCAGTTTCCCCCAGATCATCATCTATGGGAAATGCTTGCCTATACCACAGGTACCGGTGGCAGTATTTTGATTATTGGCTCAGCAGCCGGTGTGATCGCCATGGGTATGGAAAAAATCAGCTTCTTCTGGTATGTGAGGAAATTCAGTTTACTGGCCCTGGCAGGATATGTTTGCGGAGCGGTGGTGTATGTGTTGCAGGAAATGATATGATAAATTAATAAGGGAAAAGTAAAAAGAAAAAAGTTGGTTAAAAGCTTTGTGACCTTGTGGTTAAAACTCAAAAGATAATAGTCTAAAGTAGAAAGTTTATTAAAAACTTTGAGACTTGATGTAAAATTAAAGTCATTGTAGTTATTCTCTGCTTACTTGTTTTCGGCCCGCAAAAAAATACACCAGTACTACACCTGCAAAAAATCCACCCACATGCGCTGCGTAAGCTACACCTCCGGATGATTCGGCTGTTAAACTGCCATATCCACTGAAAATCTGCAAAACGATCCACAAGCCCAGTGAAATAAATGCCGGAACACGTATCACGGTAATAAAAACCAATACACTTACAGAATTTCTTGGAAACAGTACCAGGTAGCCACCCAGGATTCCTGAAATAGCCCCGGAAGCACCTAAACTGGGTATTAAGAGATCTTTTCCGGTATATCCGGACAGTGCCACATGAGCTATGGAAGCCAGCAATCCGCAGAGCAGGTAAAAAATGAAATAACGTTTATGCCCCATCCTGTTCTCCAGGTTATCACCAAAAACGAAAAGGTACATCATATTCCCAATGATATGCGCAAGACCGCCATGCATGAACATGGCAGTGAATAAAGTAAGATGAACGGGTATAGGGGTTGCCAGTAAGCCTGATGTAACTATGTCTTTCCCTGTGAGCACTTCCATAGGAACAGTAGCATAACTCAGAATGGCCTGCGCATTATGTCCCCATTGCTGGTAATAGATAAAAACAAAAATATTCAGCGCAATAAAAAAGTAATTTACAAACGGGGTACGGGTTCTCCCCGTATTATCATCACCAACCGGCAGCATATCTCAATTTTTATTAAATGAAAGCAATTTTTTATAAATAAAACAATGTTTACCTGTTGGATTTTAAATAAG
>JANNZE010000178.1:0-1776 GCA_031410455.1 Chitinophagaceae bacterium
TTACTTTGGTGATTTTGGTTCCCATCGTTTTGATGATCTTCCAGCCACCACTCATGGTACCGAGCGCTATAGCACTGTAACAGGCCAGTGGAATCCAGTTAGGCATATGACTTATATCAGCCAATGCACCCTCTGCTACCAGTGCCGCCATGATGATTCCCATTACTTTTTGCGCATCATTTCCACCATGGCCTATACTGAACACAGCAGAAGAAACCAGCTGCATTCTTTTAAACATTTTTGCCGTACGAACAGCACTTGGTTTCCTGAGCTTATCTACATAAAAATATACCAGGATAAATAAAAGTGATATAGCTGCAAGACCGTAACGCAGGATCGAATTATCTGCTTTTAGTATTTGTTTTTTCAGATCTTTTTCAATGTTGAATTTTTCCAGGTTGTTCATCAGTGCCACATGCTGAAAAGGATCCAGGTGCAAAACATTATTGATGCTGTCTGCTATGATCACATTACTTAATGAACCGTGCATGGCCAGTAACGGAGATACCAGGTCCACAGATCTGGTCAAACTATCTGCCAGTGTTTTAATATTCGGATCTTTGGATGACATTGCTTTCAGGCTATCCAGTTTGATGGCCTTACCCATCTCATCTTTCAGCTTGGTCATTCTGATGTCAGACAAAAGTCCTTTTTGTTCTATCAGTTTCGCAACGGAATCCGCACCAATGGAATTATAATTCTGAGCAAGAATGACGGACTTTGCCACTTTATCTTTTACGCTTAAATAATCTGCATTTTTCGAAGGGTCTTTTTCTGCGGCTGTTTTGTATGCATCTACTTTATAAAACTTGGCAATGTTTTCATTGATCTTTGTTTTTTGAAAATTATTGAACATCCACCATGTTCCCGCGGTGGCTAAAATAATGATCGTTGTTTTGAGCCAGAATCGCCGGTTGATCGTGACTATGGTTACAAACATGGAAACGGCCATACCTATGAGTGGTGCAAGAAAAATGAAAATAATAATCTGGATGATCTTTTTGTCTTCAATTACCTGTGAAATGCCGATAAAGCCTTTTTTATCAAATGCATGCGCCAACGCAGCTCCTGCAAAACCTCCGATCAAAGTGTGGGAGGAAGATGAAGGAATGCCATACCACCAGGTGAGTAAATTCCATATAATGGCAGCAATAAGCCCCGCCAGTATCACAGGTAAAGTAATATATTCGGATTTTACCGTTTTTGCGATCGTGTTCGCTACGGCATGGTCTGTAAAAATGAAAAAGGCTACGAAATTGAAAAACGCTGCCCACACAACAGCCTGGAATGGCGTAAGCACTTTTGTGGAAACAACGGTGGCAATAGAATTGGCAGCATCATGAAAGCCGTTGATGTAATCAAAAACAAGTGCCAGGAAAATAATTACGATAAGTAATGTAGACATAAAGAAATATTCCGCTCAGAATTTACGATCCGTTATGCGTATTTAATAATGATACTTTCAATTACATTGGCCGCATCTTCACATTTATCCGTAACAATCTCCATCACCTGGTAAATTTCTCTTTTCTTGATCACTTCTTTAGCATCTGGTTCAGTTGCAAATAATCTTTCGATACTCATATCAAAAATATCATCTGCCTGGTTTTCGATACTGTTGATGGCAACCAAAGCATCGGTGATCTGGCGCATATTTTTCATATTGCGTAATTCCGAAACTGCTTTATGCACCTGAACACATCCGATGGCGATGAGGTCGGCCATTTTTATAAAACCTATATCGTTAGGATTTACATGATAGAAATTGATCTTTTT
>JANNZE010000179.1:0-3610 GCA_031410455.1 Chitinophagaceae bacterium
CATTACAAAACCGATGATGGATTGTATTCCCAAAGGGATAGATAATTGAATCAATCCACTTAATATGGCGAAAAAGTAAATGGCAGTTATATCAGATTTTTCTTCGCGTACGAGATTCCATATCCTTGTAACAGGACTTAATTTTTTTTTCATTATTATTTGTTCTGATTAAATGAATAATAGTGTTTCGCTATTATTATGCATTGGGAGGAGGAACTACATTTTCAATTACAGGGGCTGTAAGATCAGCAATGATGGTAATTGAAAACACACGAATGGCACTGGCATCCATACTTGTATGAAAGATTGAGTTGCAGACAAGATCTTTCATATCCTTTTTTTCAACGGCTTTTTTCATGCATGATTCGTTTTCAATATCCTGTGTAATCTCTATGTAGAAAGATTTTTTGAGGAAAGTTTTCGAAATGTGCGAAGCCAGCACGCATAAAAGTAATATGGTAATGATTCTTTTCAATAATTTGCAAATTTGCATCGTTTTCATGTATTATCGAATTGAAATACAACTAAATGGAATGAATTATAGCCATTAGTTTTAAATTGCTGTATAATTTCAACATATGCCGGGAAGTGTAATAAAAAAATACAGGGAAATGCGTAATTACTCTCAAAAATTCGTTTCCTCTCAGATGAATATCTCCCAGAATGCCTATAGTAAAATTGAAAATAATCTCACCCAGTTAACGGTGCATCATGTAAAGGAAATATCGAGGATACTGGATGTACCTGTGATGGATCTGCTGAACGATAATTTTGAGATTCACAAGCCTATTAGTATTCCACGCGTTGTTGCAAAAAATGATTTGGTGTCACAATCCGGGCGACTTCAGAAATTGCTGCAAAATAAGATCAGTGTACGACATGACAGTTATATAGTGGCTATGTCGCTGATGGTAGCAGCAGAGAGTGCATTAATTTCTGTTGATTAATACCGGAACAACCAGTTCTCCAGGATTTTTTTTCCAAAAGGTGTTAAAACGCTTTCCGGGTGAAACTGAACGCTGCAGATATTAAACTCCCTGTGTTCTGCCGCCATGATATTTCCAAAATCATCTTTAGCTGTTACAGATAATTCATCCGGGAAAAATTCCGGGTCAGCCGTCCACGAATGATATCTTCCTGCTTTAAAAGTGGAAGGAACATCAGCAAATAATTTGGAATCGGAAGTTAAGTTGCAATTCATAGACACGCCATGATATACCTCCGGAAGATTGATAAGCTTTCCGCCGAAATGCTCAATGATAGCCTGGTGCCCGAGGCATACACCTAAGATTGATTTAGTTGGTGCATATTTTTTAAGAAGTGGCATCAGCAATCCCGCTTCGGAAGGAAGACCAGGGCCAGGTGAACAAATGATTTTATTGAACCGGTTGATATCATCGAGAGAAATTGAATCATTTTTTACAACATTAATCTCCTTATCCAGAAGATGTTCCACTATATGCACCAGGTTATAGGTAAAGGAATCATAATTATCAAAAACTAAAACTTCCATCTTATGGCAAACTTATATAATTAACTTCCAGATAAGATGATTAATCTTTTTGTTTCAGGATAAGGAGATCTGTAAATGGGCTGAGGCTCTGCAGAATCTTTATTTTGATTCCGTTTCAAAAAAAAGTTGGGTTATTCCTGCAATGAAACAACCCCGGAATTTGTAATGATAGCAGCCATATATAATTAAAAATCAAACCCTTCTACTTTCATCTGTATTTCCGGATGGAATATAACCGAAAATCATCAGCTACATCTGAATGAATGGCATTTCACCACTCAATAATATGCCGGTGAAAGTTTTTACATGTTTGCTAAAACGAGTGCTCCGTACTTTCATTTGTTACAAAAAATATTTTTATAACTATGTGTAAAGGTGCGAAATGGTAATTTCTGCTTTTGCCGAAAAGTGAATTTGTATGAATGTTAAAGCCGGATACAGGTGTAATATTCATACCATAGAAAAAGCCACCGATTTACAGTGGCTCTCCGGCAATTATGCCTCAGATTATTTTCGGGCCTTCAGGTTATTTACTAACCGAAGGTGTCCATTTATCTGTAGATAACATGAATACCTCCTTTTTTTTGGTGACTTACCGGATAAAGATACAACGTGAATTTTATTTTTTCAAAGTATGGAAAGATTTTTCCGGTTTTTAACAAATGAACACCATTGATAAAAGGAATGATTTATGTAATTGATTATAAAACAAAAAATTCATACAATGGAATCAAAAAAAAATATCGCAACGATCGTGATAGGAGCTGCAGCGGCATGGGCTGTTTATAGTTATTTAAAATTGCCAAAGGAAGAAAGACATGAACTGGTGGAAAGGATAAAATCTAAAGCTTCCCATTTACTGGAGGATGCAGACACAACCGTGGAAAAGGTACAACACTATGTGGCACAGATCCAGCAGACACATCCCAACGAATGGTTCGATAAATTATACCTGATCAGAAAAATGTTCCGTGATTTTTTTGATCATGATGCTCCAAAACAATTGCCTTTACAAAGTTCCGCAGCATTAGCATCCTGATCAGCCGATCTGCTTCGCCAGGAAACCTTCAATGGCGCTGCAGGGGATCAGGAAAGGTTTATCAGTTATGGTAACCTCTAAATTTTGTCCGGAAACTACATAAGAACCGGTGATACTATTGCCAAATACAGAAACATCAAAATTTCCGGCATTGGTATCGCCGGTAAAATTTCCGCCCTGACTTTCTACTGCAGATTTGGCTTTGTTCATAATGTTTACAGGTTCACCCACAAATGGTATCGAAAAATTACAAGACATGCTTTTTAATTTTATGGTATAAAAAAAGCAACATTCAAATGAATGTTGCTTATGCAAATTAATTAAACATTAGTTGCCAACGCGGCCATCTTTTTTATCTTTTGAACGGCCAATAATATATCCGCCTCCAGCACCTATCACACCACCAATAATGGCGCCTTTCCCGGATTTGGTTATTACAGCACCGGCAACCGCACCACCAACACCGCCTATCACTGCACCCTTAGCAGCTTTACTCCAACCCTTTTTTTGGGTTGTTGTGCTTGTATTTGTTCCTGAAGAAGCGGTTGTTCCTGATCCGGAATTGGTACTGGTATTGGAATTTGTGGAAGTAGAACTTCTAGTAGAAGATGCTCTTCTTGGTGATGTTTTAACAGCAACAGGAGCTGCAGGTTGCAAAACTGCAGTATCAGCATACGATCTTTTCAGGTCTGTCGTATCAGTTATATACAGCATGTCTCTGCTGTTATCTTCTTTCTTTTGATTGCACGAGAATAATATTCCGGCAAATAATATCAATGTAATATTTTTCATAATGCACATTTCCAATGTATTAGTAGAAAATTGTGCCAAGTTTTTAAAAAGATTACTTAATGTTATTAAATCTGTTTAAATAATTCTTTTAAATTTGGATTTTTACTATAACAAAACAATTGCAAAGTTTACGTATGTCAGATTCTGGACTTATAATTTTACACCTCAATACCTCTGAAGTCGCTTAAGTGAACAGTAGCCGTTCAATTTATTGAAAAACACCTACCTATCCTTTGAAAGTCTTGTTTTTACAAGGCTTTTTTTAT
>JANNZE010000180.1:0-5887 GCA_031410455.1 Chitinophagaceae bacterium
CCTGTTTTTTCGTTTCTTCACTGAAACCTGCCTTATCAAAATCCTGGTAGGTGAAATAATAAAAACTTCCATCTGTAACACCCCAGAACATTGATTTATTTTCTGGCATTAACCGGATCGTATTATTCGATATCGGATATACTGTATTAAGGTTCTGATAGACAATATAGGTTGTAATATTATCCAGATTTTTACCCTGTTCATCTTTAAAATGTAAAGAAATAGGTATGGAATTGTTTAATATCAAAGGCTTATCAACATTCCATATCCCAAACTGGTTGATGGAAAAAGTTCTGAACACAAACTCATTGATCCGGGAATTTTGCATCTCTGTCTCCTGCTCATAGATCTTTTGGAATCTTTCATACTTCTCTTTGGCAATTCTGTTTTTATCTATGGTAATTTCATTTTGTTTGTCAATGATCTTATTTTTCGCCAGTTGCATTTTATTCGCTTTATCCAATTGTATATTTTCAATTTTCCGCCTGGCTTCCGCAGATTCATAAGCTCGGTTATTTTTATTGAAAATGTTTAAGGCTGCTGTATAATCATCTCCTTCAAAAACAGGTTTTACCAAATAACCGACTTTCCTTTTCTGATTCAGAAATTCGAGCCGGTATACGCCTGCCATCTTTGTCTTTCTGACTCTGATATCATCCCATTCTTCTTTTGAATCAGCTTCTTTAAAGTTTTTCTCAGATGCGATCAGCTGAAATTTCATATTGTTATAAACAGCCAGTTCAGGAACAGAGCCGGTTTCGATCTTTATATTGATCAATGGCATACCTGTTTCCGCCTTTTGCGGGGTTAATGGCTTTACAAATACAGTATCTGAAATCTGAACTGTTGCTACATCCTTCATCCTGAAATCACAGATATCTTCTTTCCCTCTATTGTTCCAATGCAGGTTGGAAGAATCAAAATAATATAGATTGTAGGAAGGATCAGCATTTGCGGCTGCAAGACTGATCTGTGGTGGTTGTTCATTATTTACAAAAACGGGCACACCATTCTGAGTAGCACGTATTTCACACATACCTGCCGATTGCAGATTGTATGGCAAACCAGCAGAGTCATAACTCATGGGAATTCCAGATAGGAAAATATCCAGCGGATGATAAAATTCACGGTATTGGATCTGCACTTTTCCTTTTACAACATTTCCTGCAGCATCCACCATGGAATGAGAAGGAAAAAGCAAAACAGAACCAGACGGATGCACGATGGTATCACCGGTTTCTGCTTCTATATCATAAATAGTGAAAGGAATATTTGCAGAAGGTATAGGTGGCTTAACAGCAGAATTTGGAGATTCAGTAAGCCTGGATTTTTTATTTTCGGAAACCTTGTTGTTACAGGCAGATACGAAAATTACGGCTGTAATAATTAAAACAGATTTCATCATACAGTTTTGGTTATATGATGAAAGGTAAAATGAACGCGATTAACCTGTTGTTAAGAGAAAAGTTAAATATTTCAAATCTGAAATGTACCGTCACTGATAATTCCTGATCTTATAATAAAAATTCCGCTCCTTTTTGAAGCCGGATTTTTTATGTTACCAGCACCGGATCTTTATTCTGCTTCACAGGCGTCGCACTCCTGTACATGTATACTTTTTTCGGCAATACTTTACCGTTCCTAAATGATACAGTAATCAAAAAAGTACACAACAACTTTTATCTTTCAACTTTTCACTTTGGACTTCATCTGATTTTGCCCGTTGTCCCAACATTCCGCTGCACAAGTGAGTGACACAACGATGCTGATCAAAGTACAAATGCCTGTAAATAAATTATCTGAAAGGATCACTCCATCTTACATCTGAATATACATTGCTTCCGCCCAGTGTTTTAAGAAAGGCAATCAGTGCATTTACTTCCTGCGCATTAAAATTAAGTTGTTGTCCGCGGCCACCAGGCGTTAACCTTGGATCGAGATTGGTATTTCCGGGAGCGATGTTTATGGTTCCATAATGACCTATAGCATTCTGAAGAGCCACAAGGTTACCGGTGTGCATCAACGGTCCGTTTTGGCGGCCTGCTGAATTTACAAGATCACGCAACGTTGGAGCTCGTGTAACGGTAACATCTACGCCTCCACCCGTAACAATTCTGCCAATGATACCATTGTTTTTGGTGAGCGGATCAATGTCAAATTCAGGAGCATTGTGACAGCCATTACAACCAGCGCCACCGCTCGTTCTTACGCCATTCACATCAAACACCGGTGGCGTCATAAAAGATTGTTTACCTGCATTTTCCTGGGCTGTAAAATTCGGGAAAGGCTGGTTATCATTTGCCACCTGTGATCTTCCTGCATCGTATTTTGAATCGAAAGATTGAATACTTCTTACAAACTGAGCGAGGCATTCCTGCAATCTCGGTTCTGTAACAAAAGTATCATTGTACACGAATTTGAAAAGTTCTTTATAATAATTCAGGCTTTGCAGTTTCAGCAGCAATGCACTGATACCGGGCCTTCCATTCAGCCCACTAAAACCCATCTCTGCATGATCCTGTATCGGCTTTGTAGTTTGTTGTTCGAGCGTAGCTGCCCTTTCGTCCCAGAAAAACTTTGTTTCCCTGGCAAAACGAGCATTGATCAATCGCATGGAATGCCTGGCAGTATTTCCGCCCAGAACACCGTTACTGGCTACAAAGGTGTCACTGAAAGCAAATTGTTGTTTATGGCAGCTGGCACAGGATATGGAATTATCAACACTTACATTTTTATCGTAAAATAAAACGCGGCCCAGTGTAGCTTTTGTATCTGAAATATTATTGCCGGCGGTATTATCCTTGATGATATAAGCCGGTTTCGTTTGGTTTGCATAATTCAATAAATGATCCGGATCTACGGTGTTATTGAAGGTTGCTTTAATGGATGCGTAAGGATCGGTAGGAATGGAAACAATATCAGATTTGGAACAACTGAGAACCACAAAAAACGTTGATACTATTGCTGCAAATGCTAGTTGGGTTTTGGTCATTTTAAGGTTTTAAGACATGCACTGACTTAACACATCTAATATAGTTTAATACAAATATAAATTTTAGTCATATTGTTTACAGACTTGTCTTCAAAATATGAGTTGCTTTTCCCGTCATTTTTACTTCAGCTTTTATTTTTTTATATCCGCAGGTATTTCTGATTTTTTTCGTCACCTCATATTCTACAATGTTTTCGAAAAACAAACACTGCTTTCCACTCCTATATATGGCCCGAAATTATCTATAACATTATAGCCGTTTTTGAGATAGAACTGAACGGCAGGCTTCATTTTTTTACCGGTATCCAGAATACAAGCAGAAAAACCTTCTTCCTTTGCCCAGCGCTCCAAGGTTTGTAAGATGAGTGCAGCTGTTCCTTTTCCACGATGACTTTCAGAAACATACATTCTTTTAACTTCGGCAATACCTTCACTGAAATATTTAAAAGATCCGCAGCCCACAGGTTCATCTTCGTCGTACACCAACACCACATTTTTGATGGCATCCACTGTATTGTATTGTGAGAAAAAACCATATTCATCTCCATCAATCAGCGCAAGATAGATATCCAGTTTTTGGATGAGTAACAGGAAATCAGAATTTTCGGAATCTGTATATTTAATGTGAAGCATGTATGGTTTTAATAAACAAATATTAGAAATTATTCTTCATCTGGAATTTCTATTTTGTATTTGAACCAGTCTCCACCCCTTGCATCCCGTTCTGCTGCCTCACCATAATCAAGGTCGAATATTTCATTAACCGATGGATCTGATGTAACCAGCTGTTCCAGTGAAATCAGTTTCATTTTCTCAGGGATATTTCCTGTTAAGAACTGCCATTTACCATGCAATTCATGAATCACATTCAGTATAGGTTTTTGCTGATCGATAGCATCTGCTGCCACCAATACTTCCATATCTTTTTCTTCCCTGAATTTAAAATTCACATTCCTGTCGAGCAACGGTTGTTTCCACCTGAATTCCGGATCAAATCCTTCTTCCCATGGGAATTTATTTTTACTGTCTGTCCAAACGAGTTGCAATGCTGCCCGCTTTTTTCCATTCTGTAATTCTGGGATCTCTATAAAATAATCGTTGATATTTTCTTCTGCCAACTCCAGAAATTCTGCACTACCATTATCAAAGAAGTCGTTGTAACAGGTAGACAATTGTATTTTTATCCCGGTTTTAACCATGTCCGTCACATCAGCGAGAATACTTTTCATATTATGTGCAGGCAGTCCGAATATGATGATCTCCGGGTGATTGTATTTCTGCTGTAAACCAACCGTGAAAGCTACTGGCGGAAGGTATTTTGAAGTTTCGGAAATGATAACGGAATAGCCATGCGTATTGACCTCAGAAATTATTTTATCAGTTGTCATATAGATGTGTTTATAAAATTAAATATATATACAATTTAACTCCAATATATCAAAGTTGCAAAATCGATTATCGAAATAATTCTCAGATATGGTTTTTAGCGGGGTCAAACTGCATAATCATATTTCTTCGTAACAATTTTTACCTTTGCAGTATGACCAAACTGTCTGTAAACATAAATAAACTGGCTACACTTCGAAACTCCCGCGGAGCCAATAATCCGGATCTGATTAAGAGTGCCATAGATATAGAAAATTTCGGTGCAGATGGTATTACAGTTCATCCCAGGCCTGATGAAAGACATATACGCTATGCTGATGTTTATGAATTAAAGAAAATACTGCGTACGGAGTTAAACATAGAAGGAAATCCTACAGAAGCTAAATTTGTACAACTGGTTTTAGAAAATCGTCCTCAGCAGGTTACACTTGTACCAGACAGTACAGGACAATTAACCAGCAATCATGGCTGGAACACCATTGAACATAACGCTTACCTGAAAGAGATCATTTCAAAATTCCGGGAGGCAGGAATAAGAGTTTCCATTTTTGTTGATCCGGAGGTGGAGATGATTGAAGCTGCCAAAGCAACCGGAACAGACAGAATTGAATTGTATACAGAACATTTTGCATCGGAATTTGCTAATGGACATAAGGAGGCCATTGCTCCTTATGTTGCGGCAGCACAAAAGGCAAATGAAATGAATATCGGTATCAATGCCGGGCATGACCTTGATCTGCATAATCTCAGATTCTTTGCCGAAAATATTCCTTCATTACAGGAAGTTTCCATTGGGCATGCACTGATCTGTGATGCCATATATTTCGGATTGGAAAATACAGTTCAGTTGTATAAGCGGCAATTGAATTCAGGAAACCATTAAAGTTTATCAGCAAGAGGCATTAAAAATAATTCAAATAACTTTTTAAAAAGTTGTTCTTAATTTCCACCGGCATCCTATACGAAACAAATAATTAATAAACCATTGAACTTGTTTTAATCCGTTGCATCAAAGAACGTATGCGTGAGGGATTGCAGCAAGTACCGTGTACTGCGTAAAGCCCGGCCCTCCCTAACATGTTGTATTATTTTCCATTAATATCATGGGAGGGAACGCCCTGTTTTATATGGAATTGTACATTTTAACTATTTTAAAATAACACGTATCCCTGCAAATACTCTCCTGCCCTGGTTGGGAGCATACACATAATTAGGATCGAAAGTAAGTGCATATGGATTTTCATTGGTGGCTATAACATTTCCATTATTATCAAATTCTACCAGTTTATCAAAAGGATCATGGCTTCTGGCAATCAGCATTTTATTTTTCCTGCCGGGAGTCCAGTTAAAAATATTTTTTACCCCTGTATAAAATTCTGTACGTTTTGAAATTGTAAAAGTGGCCTGCAAATTCTGCAATGACCAAACCGGTGAATACGGTTCACGTGGATCCAGTTTTCCGAGTAAGGGCAAACGCATAGGTCCGTAAATATTTCCTGTATAATCCAA
>JANNZE010000181.1:0-3426 GCA_031410455.1 Chitinophagaceae bacterium
AAAGTGATTAGCCATGCAGCTATGATCAGTAAATAAATATTTCTGACAAGAAAACTCTTAAAATTAGATCCGTTTTCCAATAGCAGTTTTTAATTTGTCTGATGCTTGATCTTATTCCACAATGCATCCATTTCTTCCAGCGACATATCGTGCAGCATTTTATTTTCAAGGGCAGCTGCCGCTTCCATTTTTTTAAAACGGCTGATAAACTTTTTATTCGTTCGTTCTAAAGCATTCTCTGCATCTACCTGCAAAAACCTTGCAAAATTCACAAGGGAGAAAAATACATCTCCCATTTCGTCTTCTATTTTATCCTGATCCTTTGATTCAATAGCTTCTGTAAGTTCTACCAGCTCTTCCTGTACCTTATCCCAAACCTGGGTGGTATTATCCCATTCAAAACCCACCTGTTTTGATTTCTCCTGCAGGCGGATGGCCTTTACCATAGCCGGTAAAGAGGCCGGCACACCACCCAGAACCGATGTTTTACCTTCTTTCAGTTTTATTTTCTCCCAGTTTTGCTTTACATCTTCTTCATTCTTCACATCTACCGGGTTTTCAGGATCAGGATAAATATGCGGATGACGTTTGATCAGTTTATCGCACACTCCATTGATCACTTCATCTAAAGTAAATTGTTTTTCCTCGCTGGCAATTTTAGCATAAAAAACAAGATGCAATAACAGATCACCAAGTTCCTCTTTAATACCTTTCCAGTCTTTCTCTGTAATGGCATCTGTTAACTCATACAATTCCTCTATGGTTAAATGACGGAGTGACTGAATAGTTTGCTTACGATCCCAAGGGCATTTTTCACGGAGTTCATCCATGATTGTAACGAGGCGATTAAAGGAGACTGATGAATTTATCATTTTACATTTTGAGAAATGAAATAAAGGAAAAGCCAAGGAAGATGAAAATAACAACAAACATGAGCAGAAAATCAGCAATAAATAATTTTAGAATTGTTTTTGCCCTGCCCTGAAAATAAAAATTTCTCATCGCTTTATATTCATAAAAAAAGAAAAGTAATACAAGGAAAAATAAACCTTTCCCCAGATGAGCGAAATCACCGAAAAACTTAATTATTCCTATCGCAAATAATATTAACAGTAATAGAAAAACCGAAATATGTATGCAAAAAATCAGGTGATTGGTATAGAAGAACTGTTTTCGCCTGATGTATAATAGTTTTAAAATTAATGCAAACAATGGTAAACATAATAACAATATCTGAGGAAGGCTATGAAACATATTAGTGGATAATAAATCAAAAAAATCTTTCCGTTTGCCTTTATACCTGATGTACATTTCGGTATTCTTCTTATGAATTATATTCTGAATCCAGTTCGGATGAATAGCACCTGTCTGTATAGCTGATTGATATTCTTCAGGATTTCTGAATAAAGTATCAGCAAAAAAACCCGAATTTGTAATATTATTATCAATAAAACTGAGGTATTCTGTTTTATTCCGGGGCTCGTCATTTTCAAGTTTTTTTGAAAAAATTAAAAATTGTGCGCTATCCATTTCTGTTATTTGTTCTTTAGTTTTCCCGTGAAAAGTTTCTTGAAAAAACCGATCTTCATTGTGAACTGTTGAAAAGAAAACAAAAAAGAAAACCGCAGATGTAAAAATATACATCCGCACTGGATTCAGATAATTAGATCTTCTACCAGCCTGGTATTCGCGGCTTAAATAGCCCGGACGAAACATCAGGTATTTTGCTGTACTGAAAAACTTCCCGTCAAAATGCGTGATATCATTAAAAAAGTGTGTGGTCAAATGCCATACACTCTCTGCTGGCTCCAGGTTCTCTTGTCCGCAAATGTGACAATATCTCCCTTGAACACGAGCATTGCAATTCAAACAATTTTTCTCTTTTCGTTCTTTTGAATGACTCAAGGGATATTTTTGTTAAAAATAATAAACTTTAAGCGCCTCCGGTTCAATACCAGCTTAAGCAGGTTAACTTCGTAACGATTTTAAATAAATATCCATGAAGAAATTTTTGTCTATTGCTTTTTTTTCAGCTTTTGGTTTTTCCGTTCAGGCTCAATACTATTATAAAGATATCATTTCCAACGACCAGGTTTCCGCAGACATGGCCGCCTATAAAAATAATAAAATACATACTGTAAAACTTTCCAGTTTTGAAGACGACAATACGCCCAGTGAAGGATTTTATTGCGAAAGAAAAATTTCAAGAGATTACAGGAAATCAGAACTGCTGACCAAATCTGCCATTTCTGCTCCTTCGGTTTTTACCAGTTATTTTAATGAAAAAGGAAAGATCATTAAAACGATCGACAGTTCTTCCCTGGCTTCTTCCACTAACATTTTTGAATATACCGCAAATGATAAGATCGTAAAGATCACCTCTATCATCCGGTCTTCTGATGATGATTTTGTAAATGAAATAAAAGAAGAACACCTTTATTTCTATTCTGCAGATGGTATTCCTGAAAAAATGGTGCTTATAAAAAATAGTTCTGACAGTACTACCATTTTATTCATGCCGGATGAAAGAAAAAATGTATCTATAGAAAAAAACACCAAAACCGGCAGAAAATTCTATTATTATTACGATGACAAAAACAGGCTGACGGATATTGTTCATGCCAATGAAAGAACAGAACGTTTGCTTCCCGATTATATGTTCGAATACAATACACAGGGATTGATTTCCCGGATGACAACCGTGGAAGAAGGAAGTAATTATTATTTCATCTGGAATTATACTTACACCAATAGCCTCCGTTCAAAAGAGAAATGTTATTCAAAAGAAAAACGCCTGATGGGAAGTATTGAATACGATTACAGATAAGTTGATTCAATCTGTTATTTCTCATCATACCAATAAATCATTCTAAGCCAACAGGGCTATTCGTTTCCCTCTTTAAATAACAGGCCCACAAAATCATTCACGCGTCTTATTTCAATGAAAAGAAAGGTTAATTAATACTTAACCCACCTTTCCTTAATATCATAAAAAAACCCCTGAAGATTCAGGGGTTTTTAAGTACAATTATTTTCTATCAAAAATTTCTGACGGTCATTTCTGTTCTTCTGTTTTTAGCTCTTCCTGCTGCAGTGGTATTGTCTGCAATTGGTTTTGATTCACCGAATCCAGTTGCTTTCAGGCGGCTTCCGTCAATTCCCTTTTTGATCAGGTAATCACGTACAGAATTTGCTCTTCTGTCTGATAAGGTCTGGTTGCTTGAATCAGAACCCTGACTGTCTGTATGGCCATCAATATCCAGCATCAGGCTAGGATCGGTAGTTAATAGTTTAGCAACTTCATCCAGCGATGCATTGGATTTAGCAAGTAGTTTATAGCTACCTGTTGAATAGAAAACATTTTTCGCAGCAAAATTGATTTTCTCGATTCGGATCGTAGTGAAGTTCTGCTACAAGATATATGAC
>JANNZE010000182.1:0-3802 GCA_031410455.1 Chitinophagaceae bacterium
CTGCTTACACCAATCTCTGCCTGGCATCCACCCATGGCTGCTGAAATAGTAGCACCTTTTTTAAATATACTTCCTACTTCTGCTGCCGTTAATAAAAACTGCAGGATTTTTTCTTCTTTATCACCGTCGCAGAATAAAATAAAATATTGTAACACGGAAGGTATAACACCAGCGGCACCATTTGTAGGAGCGGTTACCACGCGGCCGAAAGATGCATTCTCTTCATTCACTGCCAGCGCAAAACAACTCACCCAATCCAGTATATAATTGAATTGATGTCCGCCGGATTTTATGGCCGTTGTCCATTCTGCATAATTACGGTATGATTTATCCTTTAATAATTTTTCATTCAAAGCAAATGCACGTCTCTTCACCTCCAGACCACCGGGTAAAATACCTTCTGCATGAACACCTCTGTATATACATTCGCTCATCACTTTCCAGATGTTCAGCAATCCCTTCCTGGTATCTTCATGCGAACGCCATGCATGTTCATTTTCCATCACGATGTCGGAAATGTTCATTCCGGTTTTGCGGCACCAGTGCAATAACTGATCTGCGGTATCAATGGGGAAAGGGAGATCAACATCCTGTGCAGCATCGTGCACCTCTCCTTCTTTTTTTACAAAACCACCACCTATGGAATAATACGTTTCTGCAATATTTTCACCATTGTTCAGCGCAGCTAAAAAAGTAAGCGCATTCGGATGATAAGGCAATGATTCGGTGTACAGAAATTCCACATCATCAGAAGGGGTGAATTCAATTTCATGTTTTCCGCCCAGCAATAAACGATTCATCGATTTGATATCTGCGATCTTGGAATGGATAGCATTCACATCAAACGTTACAGGGTCATCACCGGACAAACCCAGTAACACAGCTATGTCCGTTCCATGTCCTATTCCTGTTTTAGCCAGGGAACCATATAATAATATTTCTACAGAAATGACAGATTGTAATATTCCTTTATCCTCCAGGGATCTTGTAAACATTTGTGCCGCACGCCACGGACCCAATGTATGGCTGCTGCTCGGGCCAACGCCGATCTTGAACATATCAAACGCCGAGATTGCTTCGTGGCTCACAGGTTAAATTTTAAAATTTACTGAACGTCGCGTAATGTTATATCAAACTTCAGGTATGAATCAGCAGGTATCACCACTCCACCACTGCCATCTGTAATAGCACGTGAGCCATAACCCAGTGAAGGCGGAATGTATAAGGTGATAACTCCATTCGGTTTGATCAAAGGAAGCACCAGTTGCCATCCCTTGATAAGCTGGCCGAGTGTAAAGGATGCTCCGTTTGTTGAATTATTGAAATCAAATCTCGATCCATTGAATAAACGGCCTTCATAATTAACTCTTATGATAGAACACACTCCCGGATTTGTTCCGGATCCCGGTGTACTGATCTGGTAAAAAACGCCGCTTGGATGCTGAATAGCGGTGATGCTATTGGCCGTTACATAGTTTTGCAGATACGCTATTTCTGCACTGGTAGCCACATCTGTTGGGTTGGTAAATGTGCAACCACCCGGATTATCCTTATTGCAACTTGTAAAAAGCAAAGAAGAACAAAAAACAGCAATGGCGAAAAATAAGACTAACGATTTACGAAGGTTCATGCAGGGATTTTTTTTCTTTATATAATAGTTCCTGGTATAGTTGTTCATTCATTTCCCATTTAAACTGCATCCTGAAAAATGCAAAAAAAACGATGGCAATGCATACTGCTATCACCATGGCCATGAAAGTTCCGGAAGAAGTTTTGGAAATTTTTGTATACCATTCCGGAAAAAAAAGATACACAACTATAACTGATAAAATAATGGGCAAACCAAAAATGGTTGCCATAGGAAGTCCGCCGGTTAGTTTCCTGATGAACGTACTTTCCCTTTCCCTGTTATTTTTCCAATACTCAACAAATGATTTGTCTTTTGGCGAAAGCATTCCGCAAATTTAATGGAAATGAGCCAACCCTTTGGAATTTTATCAATACCTTGTAGGTTGTAATTTTACATCCCGCCATGAAAATAGAGCAGCTAATAGTTCAGCATTTATACAACAGCAAAAAGGTTTCACTGGAAGATATCGGCACATTTCATTTATCTCCGAATGTTAATCTGAATGGTGATGAGAAGGATGCTGTATTGCCTGAAAATGCTATCACTTTCGAATTTCAGCCAAAAGCGCAGCGGGATGAATCATTGGTTGATTTTATTGTTCAGCATTCCCGGAAAATAAAACCACTTGCCACGTCAGACCTGGAATCTTACAGTATTCTGGGCCGCGAATATCTTAACATCGGCAAGCCATTTATCATTGAAGGTTTAGGCATTCTGCAAAAGACACAATTCGGAACGTATGAATTTGTACAGGGCCATACCATCAATCCAAAACTGGAAGCACAGGCTGCCCACATCAAAGAAAAAGAAGACCATGTGATCGATTTTTCAAGTCCTTCCCGTAAAAATAATTCCGGCAAAACAGGTATAGCCGTACTTGCGGTGATCGTATTGGTTTTAATTGCTGCAGCAATCATCTATTTTGTTACACGGGAACCTAAAGTTCCGGTAATTACCAATGGAGAAAATAATGCTGATTCTGCACAGCAGCTCATACAGGTTCCATTGCTGGATTCAACCGCTATCAGGGATTCTATTGCCAAAGCAGACAGTTTGCGTGTTGCAGATAACACCACATTCAAAGTGGTTATCAAAAGATTTGATACGAAAGAAGCGGCTGATAAATCTTTAGCCTCTTATACGATAGCAGGCTATAATTTTGAAGTAAAAGAATTTGATTCATCTTATTATATCCTGAAAGGATTTTATTCGCCCGTTACAGACACCACAAAAATAAAAGATTCCCTTTCCCGTTTACTGGGAGTGAGAACATCCATATTTTAGATTTGTACATCAAAAATAAAATGCAATCAAATCTAATTTATGATTTCAATTTTTCAAGTAATATTATCAGCCACCTTCTTTAACCTTCCGCAGCAATTCTTTTTGCTTCTCTGTTAAATTAACAGGCAATTGTACATGATAAGTAATGAACAGATCTCCAAACTGTCCATCAGCTTTATACATAGGAAAACCTTTTCCTTTTAAACGGATCTTAGTATTATTCTGTGTTTCTGGTTTTACTTTCAGCTTCAATGTACCATGCAAAGTTTCCAGTGTGATATCTCCTCCCAGTAGAGCAGTGTACATATCTATATCCTGGGTAAGGTGAAGATCGCTGCCCGTTCTCTTATAAGGACTATTATTATTAACATTGAATGTAATGAACAGATCTCCCGCAGGACCATTTCCACGTCCCGGATTGCCGTAACCTTTCAGTTTGATCACCTGCCCATTTTCCACTCCAGCCGGAATGGTGATACGAACATTTTTATTATTGATGTTAAACGTTTGCTGATGCTTGGTGAAAACATCCGTTAAATTAAGATTGATACTTGCATTCACATCCTGTCCTCTGCTGGCAGCTGTTCTGCCTCCCCGGCTTCTGCCCCCGAATAAAGAAGCAAAAAAATCTGAGAAATGGTCATCGTCACTTCCTTCAAAAGAATATCCTCCTCCGTATGGCTGTGATTGCGATCTTTGTCTTTGTGCCTGTTCAAACTGTTCACCGTGCTGCCAGTCCTTTCCATACTTATCAAATTTGGATCTTTTTTCCGGATCACTTAATACCTCATTCGCTTCATTGATCTGCTGAAATTTTTTATTGGACTGTGGGTCAGGATTTGTATCAGGATGATACTGCCTTGCAAGTTTCCTGTATGCTTTTTTTAT
>JANNZE010000183.1:0-4014 GCA_031410455.1 Chitinophagaceae bacterium
CTGGTGTAGAAATCCGATAGTGGTTTCTCTACCTTTTTCAACCGTTCCTTTGGCAGGAGAGTATTGCCCAGTGAGCACTTTAAGAAGTGTTGATTTGCCGGTACCGTTATAGCCGATCAGCCCGATCCGTTCATTGGGTTGTATATGCCAGGTAGCATCTTCTACGATAGTTCTGGCTCCGAATTCGAATGTAACATTTTGTAATCCCAGTAGCATGATCAGATTTTGTATTGAAATTTGGTGCAAAATTACTTTAATCTGCTTTCTTATGACCGTGTTTTTAACCGGATGTGGCTAACTTTGCCATAAATTTTTGAAAATGAAGAAGGTTTTGCTCTTTATCGTATTGATTTTACTGGCGTTTTCGGTGTATTGGTTCATGTTGAGGACTAAAAAGTCAGGCCCGTCTCAGCCAAAACAGGCTCCGATAGCTTTGCAAAAACATTCTGACAGTTTCAATGTTAGTATAGACAGAGCAATAGATGCTTACCTCAATATGAAGAATGCTTTTGTAGAATCAGACACGGTGGGGATCAAATCAAATGCAAATCTTTTCATTAAAATGCTGGATACTATACCGGTGGAAGAGTTAAAAAAAGATACAGCCATGATCTTCGAGACCGTACAGGCAAATATTGAAGATATAAAAGCAAACACGGCGTCGCTTGTTTCGCAAACATCCATTGATGAAATGCGTAAAGATTTCAGTATGGTTACAGAACTGATGTACCCGTCTTTTTTCAGGGCGATCAATTATGAAGGAAAAAAATTATACCTGCAACATTGTCCGATGGCATTTGATGATGAAAAAGGTGCCAACTGGATCAGCAACAGCGAAGAAGTGATCAATCCGTATTTGGGAAAACAACATCCAAAATATAAAGCCACCATGCTCCATTGCGGAGAACTGATGGATACAATCAAGCCCGCACCATAATGAGAATTCTTCTTTTGTTATTTTTATTTCCGTGTTTGGTTTATGGTCAGAAAAGACACACAGTAAGTGGTTATGTAAAAGACGGAGCCTCCGGCGAAACACTGATAGGTGCAACCATCGCCGTGAATGGAAATAAAAGTATTGTAAGCAACCAGTATGGTTTTTATTCCATCACACTGCAGGAAGGAAATTATGATTTTACAGTCACCTACATTGGCTATCGTGGCGGTCAGATAAAATTGAACCTTATATCTGATACCATCATCGATTTCAAAATCAATACCAACACCGGTTTATCCACGGAAGTAATCGTTACATCGCGTAAGCGGGATAATAATGTGCGTACGGCGCAAATGGGAAAGGTTTCCCTGCCGATCGAACAGATCAGGTCCATTCCGGCTTTTTTAGGAGAAGTGGATCTTTTGAAAGTGGTGCAACTGCTGCCCGGCATCAGGAACGCCGGAGAGGGAAGCGCCGGTATTTATGTGAGAGGCGGAGGCCCGGATCAGAACCTGATCATGCTGGATGATGCAGTGGTATATAACACAGGACATTTATTTGGTTTCTTTTCCATTTTTAATTCTGATGCCATCAAAAATGTTTCGCTGATAAAAGGCGGAATGCCTGCACAATATGGAGGACGATTATCGAGTGTGCTGGATATCTCTATGAAAGAAGGCAATAACCAGACCTTGCAGGCGGAAGGTGGAATCGGGCTGATTGCATCCAGGGTTTCTATTCAGGGCCCTTTGAAAAAAGATAAATCTTCTTTTATACTTTCTGCAAGGCGAACCTATGTTGATGCACTCTCCAAACCATTTATTAAAAAGAGCAGCCAGTTTTACGGGAGCGGTTATTATTTCTACGATTTGAATGCGAAGATGAATTACACTTTCAGTAACAAAGACCGTATTTACCTGAGCGGTTATTTCGGAAGAGATGTTTTTGATTTTGTAAATGGCAAACAAAGCCTGGATGTAAATATTCCATGGGGAAATTCAACAGGAACATTCCGGTGGAATCATGTATTCAACAATAAATTATTTGCCAACACCACTCTTGTTTACAACGATTATAACTTCAGTTTCCAGGCTGCACAGAATAATTTTGAAGTAAAACTACAGTCGGGCATAAGAGATGTAACGGTTAAGCAGGATTTTGACTGGTATCCTTATGCAAAACACAAATTGAAATTCGGCGGATTGTATACGTATCATAAATTCACGCCTTCGGTGGTTAGCGGCAAGCAGGATTCTATTGTGTTCAATCCAAAAAACGCACAGGTAAAATATGCAAGAGAAGCCGCGCTGTATTTCCAGGACGAATGGGAATTGTCAAAAACCTGGAGCGTGAATGTTGGGTTGAGGTATTCCATTTTTCAGCAGGTAGGGCCTACCAAAATTTATACAACAGATCCCGATGGAAACAGGACCGACAGCCTGGTGTATAACAAAGGAACTGTTATTAAAAACTATGGTGGATTAGAACCGCGTTTCACTATCAGGAAAACACTGACTGAATCATCTTCAGTAAAAGCATCTGTCACCCGTAATTTACAATATATACACCTGGTAAGTAATTCAGGAACTACATTGCCCACCGACATCTGGGTTCCCAGTACGTATAAAGTAAAACCACAGGAAAGCTGGTTATATGCCGCCGGCTATTTCAGGAATTTCAAAAACAATATGTATGAAACTTCTGTAGAGGTATATTATAAAAAAATGGATAACCAGATAGAGTATAAAGAAGGATATACACCCAATACGCTCGATGATACAGAGAATTCATTTGTATTCGGAAAAGGATGGAGTTACGGAACAGAATTTTTTATCAATAAACTGAAAGGAAGACTGACCGGCTGGATTGGTTATACTTTAAGCTGGACAAACAGGAAATTCCCCCAGCTGAATGAAGGCAAAACCTATCCGGCAAAATATGACAGGAGAAATGATATGTCGGTTGTTGCTTTATATGAGATCAATAAAAAATGGAAAGTATCTGCCATATTTGTATATGGAACCGGCAACGCCACCACCTTGCCGCAAAGGTTCTATGTGGTGGGCGGTGTATTGACGCAGGAGTATAGCCGCATCAACCAATACCGTTTGCCATCTTATCACAGGCTCGATCTTTCAGCAACACTTACACCAAAGAAAAATGAAAACAGGAAATTAAAAACGGAGTGGGTGTTCAGCCTGTACAATGCTTACAGCCGTCAGAATCCCTATTTTATTTATTATGACCAGACCGGAAATCCTGCGGATGGTTCTTTGAATGTGCAGGCCAAACAGGTATCCATCTTTCCCGTAATACCTGCCGTTACTTGGAACTTTAAATTTTAGGAAGGAGATGTTACTGGTTCCTGGACGCTGGGTTCTAGTTTCTGGTCTCTTAACCTATTATCTCTTAATCTATTATCTCTTAATCTATTATCTATTATCTATTATCTATTATCTCTTTTCTATTGTCTCCTAATCTCCAATTTCTTGTTTTCTACCGCATCCCCCAACCCGTCACTTCGCCTTATGCACAAACCGTATCACTCCGCTTTTCTGCAGATCAGAAGTGATCCTTACTTCATAACGGCTATTTCCATCTGTAACGATCATTAATGCAGTATTTGGAGGGATCGTTCCAAGGTTTTCGGCAAACATCACCAACTCATTTACATCGCTTTCAGTATCCACATTCAATTTCACGGTGATGGGTTTATCCGATAATTTTTTACTGTTCAGTATCATCCGGCCATTATATACCAAAGAAATGCTGTCGCCATCTATTTCTCCATTATCGTACAGATCCACTTTTATGATATCATTATTAACAACGATCGTTTTGAGGATATTCAGATTTCTTTTTTGAAATTCGGCAGGGGGAGGAATACTGGCCTCTATCTCAGGCAACGTAGGTTTTTTTATATCTGCAGGAGGATTAACGGTCGCTATTTCTACAGAAGAAGGTTTGATATTTCCCGCCGTCGACGGCTTTCTTTTCTTTTCATTTTTGGCCATCGTATTGGGTGGTACAACACTCAATTTACCGGGCAATATTTTTTTCTTTGCCTGTGGAATATT
>JANNZE010000184.1:0-1994 GCA_031410455.1 Chitinophagaceae bacterium
GGAATACGATTTATGTCAACGCTTCCTGAAATAAAATTATATGATAAGATATCACCGATGTTATATGCATTGATACTGTATAAAGTATTATATACACTATCATAATCAAGAAGCCTGTCAAATTTCCAATCTTTAATAAAATGAGCGGATGAAAAGAGTTTACTGAAGTTGTTTAAAAAAAGTAAACCTTTTCCACTAGTTGCAATCCAGAGATTGTTTTCGTTATCATTAAATATTTGGGATACCGGTTCCATTTTCTCATCAGGGAAAGCCTGCCTTACTTTACCATTACGGTGATTGAAAACAATGGGTCCTATTCCGCAGCATACCCATTCTTCGTTGTTTAAAGGCATGACAGATCCGATATATTGATCGTACTTTAACGTATTAGGAAGCATCTGCGACCACTTCTTCTTAAGCCTGTCGAATTTAAAAAATCCGTTGTACAAACTTCTTATCCAAATTTCTTCCGGATGTTCTTTCAGTAAGGGTAAGCCCGCACAGGGCAGGTATACTATTTTTTTGTCGGTGGGAGGCGGTACTTTCTCATATTGCTGGCTTCTATCTTTGTTAATAATAACAAAGCCATCTTTTACCACAAATATTATTTCATTTGTACCACTTTCCTGTATTTGGCCAACATATTCAAATTTGTTACCTATTCCTAAATACGGTTGAGGTTCAAAATTTACAAACATCCCTTTTTTGCTATCAAATAAATAAAGGCCGGCATTAACCGTTCCGATCCATTTTCTTCCTCTGCTATCTTCAAAAAAGCAGAGTACCAATCCCAGTTCCACTTGCTTACCTCCACGCAACCCATAAAGGAAATTGAAAATTTTACCATTATTATAATCAAATTTAGAAATACCATTTCGGGTAGAAATCCAAATATCTCTTTTACTATCTTCTGCTATCGAACAAATAGCTTCATTAGCAATGGAAGAAGTATCAGCTCTGTTATGGCGAAAATTGTCAAAAGTAGAACCATTGTATCGCTGAAGTCCATTTTGAGTACCAATCCATAGAAATCCGCGTGTATCCTTGTATACACAATGCACATCATTTGTACAAAGTCCATCTTTTGTAGTGATACTTCTGAATTTGTAATAAGGCTGATTAACCGATTGCGAAAAAGTTAATGAGAAATGTAATTGGAAAACTAATACACCAATGAAGTTGAAAAAGAATTTTTTAAAACGGATCATGGCAAACTTTTGTTTCCATAAACTTTATTGATGGCCTCCGTTTTATTGCTGACATGGAGTTTTTCGTAGATATTGTGGATGTGCTGTGTTACAGTTCCCACAGAAATAAAAAGTTTACCTGCTATTTCTTTATACAGATATCCTTTTGATAAAAAATTAAGGATCTCATTTTCTTTATTAGTGAGACTTTCATGACCTTGTGTTTTTGACTCTTTAAAATGGTTGATCACTTTACGGGCAATGGGCGTACTCATCGGACTCCCTCCATTTTTCAGTTCTTTAATGGCTTCTATTATTTTTTCCGGCGGTGTTTTTTTAAGCAGATATCCGCTTGCACCTGCAGCCAGTGCATCAAATATTTTTTCATCATTTTCATAAATCGTAAAAATCATGAACTGTGTTGTGGGACAATCCTGTTTTATGGCGCGTATACAATCAATACCACTCTTTCCCGGCATGTTGATATCCATGATTACTACATCAGGCTGACTAGCTTTGATGGCAATTGTTGCTTCCTCAGCATTAGAAGATGATGAAAGCAACAACAAATCTTTTTGTTCGGTTATCAGCTTTTCTATACCGCTTCTGATTTCAGATAAATCTTCAACGATGCTAACGGTAATCATCTTACAAATTTAAAATATCAAATATATATTGAACTATAACATTTATTAGGGAAGATGCACTTATGTCGCATACTACTTTTTAATAAAAATTGAAATTAATAGGAAAGCCCGGCAATGTATTCTTATCAATTTTTTTCTACGTTCCCTCCACTGCTTTCGT
>JANNZE010000185.1:0-4913 GCA_031410455.1 Chitinophagaceae bacterium
TCGCTGTGCAAATGCGTACTCAGTATACCGCGACCAGTTTCTTCCGTTGGCTGTATTACGGCTGCACCTGCACACATCACGGCAAAGAATATGAGAATGCTGGCAGCTGCAGGCATTTCGAAAAAAGGGTTCTCCAGTAGAAAGCCTACCAGCACCAGGAAAATAAAAGCCAGGGCTATACTTACAATAGCGGCAATATGATGCCGTTTAAAAACAACTTCTATATATTCTTTACGGTAGTGTTTAACGATCCTTGGTTTTTTGATCTGTAAAAAAGAATTGATATAGGTGGAAACCCGCAAACCGAAATGATCTTCAAAATCAAACGGCTCTCTTCTTTCTTTTAATCTTTCATGATGAACTTCCAGCGGTGCGATCGTTTTATTAATGGTTATTTCTGCTCCGAAAAAATACGCAAAGGAGATAGAACACAGCAACACAAATCCTGTGAATATACCTCCCAGCAAACCGGCTATTACTATGGGCGGCATCAATTCAACTTCCAAATTAAATTGTATCAGTTTTACAAAATAAAAAACGATGAAAGAAAATGGTATCAGGGAATTATTGATACAATATTTTAAAAATGGTTTTCTTGTGGTGGCAAGAAATCTGAACCGCTGGCTGTGTAAAATGAAAGTGGTGATGTTCCAGCTCATTACAAATACGCCTAAGGCAATTCCTGTAATGAATGCACTCAGCATATTAACCTGTCCAAGATATTCAGGAGCCAGTAACAATGCATCTGCACCAAATATTTTTAATAAATTTCCATTAACGGTAGAAGTAAGTACAAACCAGAATAACAGCAATACCTGGCTTTTTCGGAAATGCAGCAGCAACAGCTGAACAGGAAAGAAATGGTAAACAGATTTTAAAAGCTTCATAGTATTATGGATACTAAATATAATACAAAAGCCTTAAAGCCTGTTTAAATCATCGCCGGCCTTCGCACCAGGAATACATTCGTTACAAAAGCGATCACTATCATCATAGCAATGAACTGGTGAGCGGCTGCCATCCAGATAAAATGATGATTGGTAGCATTCAGCAATGATCCGATCCCCAAAACCACCTGGGCCAGCACAAAAAACAGGAATAAAAAACGATACAATGCAAATGAGCCGTTCTGTTTGTAACGAACCGTTTTTATAAAATAAAGGATGGCCAGTACCAGGAAAACATACGCCAGTCCCCGGTGTATAAAATGAACCAGTAAAGGATCATTCACGATGGCAATTCCCTCCACTTCATTTTTCTCCGGAAAAAATTTTCCATTGATATCCGGCCAGGTAGGTGCAGTGATGGCTGCTTTCAGCCCTGCCATAAATCCGCCATACATCAGCTGGAAAAAAAGCACGATCCCCAGAAGAAGCTGTAATTTTTTTATGGATGCACTCATCACCTTTTCTTTCATAGAAGGAAGAAGAGATAAAGCAAACCATAAAGTATAAGCCAGTAAGATGAGTGCAGCTATGAAATGCGTGGTAAGCTCCACATGTCCAACAAAATATTTTTCAGGAACCAGGCCACTCTTCACCATGATCCACCCGATAGCTCCCTGCAATCCTCCAAGAAAAAAAAGGATGGCCATTGGCATTACCATCGGTTTTGAAAATTTCTTTTTTAAAAGAAAATATATAAATCCCACCAGGAAAACCATTCCCATCGTTCTTGCCCACAGGCGATGAAACCACTCCCAGAATAAAATGTATTTGAATTCTGATAATGAAAAATCCTGGTGAACGTATTTGAACTGATCGGTAGTTTTATATTTTTCAAATTCGTTGATCCAGTCTGCCTGGTTCAAAGGAGGCAAAGCACCTGTGATCGGCTTCCATTCCGTTATGGATAATCCGGATTCTGTGAGGCGGGTAATACCACCGATCAATACCTGGATCATGATCATGATTACACCGGCGATGAGCCAGCGGGCCACCTGGCGGTTATTTTTTTGCTGCGTTGAAAATGCAGATCGCATTTCAATTTCTGATAAGCTGTTGTTCATCACCGCAAAGGTAAGACGGCATCAATGTGAATAAATGCTGTTGCTGCAATAAAAATCTTTGTTTGATATTTGTTATGATGTTGCAACCTTTCTTATACAAAACCAAAATTGAAGCAGGTGTGGATGAAGCAGGCCGCGGATGTTTCGCAGGTCCTGTATTTGCAGCAGCTGTTGTGCTTCCTAAAGATTTTCATCATCCGTTACTGAATGACAGCAAGCAACTTAATGAAAAGGAAAGAGATATTTTAAGACCTATCATTGAAAAGGAAAGTGTGGCTTATGCTGTTGCTTCTGTAGATAATGAAATTATAGACAGCATTAATATTCTGCAGGCTTCTTTCCGTGCAATGCATCTTGCACTGGATGCCTTAAAAAGAAAACCAAATTTGTTACTGATAGACGGAAACCGTTTCCTGCCTTATAAAGACATACGGCATACATGCATCATCAAAGGCGATGGTCTTTATGCCTCTATCGCAGCTGCAAGTGTTCTTGCCAAAACTTACCGCGATGAATATATGCACAGCCTTCACCGGGAGTATGAACACTATGGCTGGATATCCAACAAAGGCTATGGAACACGTGAACACCGCGATGCCATAAAAAAATTCGGTATCTGTAAATACCACCGTAAAAGTTTCAGTGTATTATCCGAACAACCTGACTTTCTGGAAGAACTGGATCAGCTGATAAATTCTCCTGCACCCTGACGGATGATCTGCCAGTCGTCTGAGGTGCAATCCACCACAGTGGAAGGAATAATACCACCGGGGCCGCCATCGATCACCAGGTCAACGGTTTTTTCAAAATTCTCAAACATCGTTTCAGGGTCTGTAAATTCTTCCACCATTTCTCCCGGAAGGGAAGCACTCAGCAACGGATTTCCCAATTCTTCCAGGATCTGCCTGCAGATCTCATTGTCCGGTATTCTCAATCCGATCGTTGATTTTTTTGTCTGCAATATTTTGGGAACCTCTTTACTGGCCGGTAAAATAAAAGTGAACGGTCCGGGAAGATGCGTCTTTAGTGTTCTGTATAATGGCGTGTTGATGCTTTTGGTGAAATCACTCAGGTGGCTCAGGTCCCTGCAAATGAAGGATAGCTGGGCTTTGTGCGGATCTACATTTTTAATCCGGCAGATGCGTTCAATGGCCTTTTGCTGATAGATATCGCACCCTAAACCATAAATGGTATCTGTCGGATAAATGATAATTCCGCCATTTCTAAGGCATTCTACCGTTTGTTTGATGAGCCTTGCCTGTGGATTTTCGGGGTGAATTCGTATCAGCATCGATTCAAAATAACATAAAATATGCCGATAGGCAGAAAACAAAATTTTCAGGTTACTTTTGCACCGCTTTTTATTATCGCACCAAAAAAACTGATTATGTCGCTTATAACGGTCGGAACCATGGCTTTCGATGCAATTGAAACACCATTTGCCAAAGTAGACAAAATTGTAGGTGGATCAGCAACGTATGTTGCCTATGCCGCCAGCAATTTCATTAATGATGTAAAACAGATCTCCATTGTGGGATATGATTTTCCGGAAGAAGAAATGAACGAATTGAAATCACGCGGAGTGAAAGTAGAAGGCGTTGAGGTTGTTCCTGATAAAAAATCATTTTTCTGGAGTGGTAAATACCACATCGATATGAACAGCCGTGATACGCTGATCACTGATCTGAATGTACTGGCTGATTTTAAACCGGTTGTTCCGGATTCTTACCAGGGCGCAGAATTCCTGATGCTGGGTAACTTAATGCCAAGTATACAGATGGATGTGATCAACCAGTTGAAAGTTCGTCCTAAACTGATCGTTATGGATACCATGAACTTCTGGATGGACATTGCCCTGGATGATCTGAAAGCGGTGTTGAAAAAAGTAGATGTGTTATTGGTGAATGATGGAGAAGCACGCCAGCTGAGCGGCGAATTGTCGCTGGTGAAAGCCGCAAGGTTGATCATGGAGATGGGACCTCGTTTTCTCATCATTAAAAAAGGGGAACACGGTGCTTTACTGTTCCATGAGAACCATGTATTTTTTGCCCCGGCATTACCACTGGAAGAAGTATTTGATCCGACAGGTGCGGGCGATACATTTGCAGGAGGCTTTATCGGTCATCTTGCAAAAACAAAAGATATCAGTTTCGACAATATGAAAACAGCCATCATTATTGGAAGTGCAATGGCAAGTTTCTGTGTGGAGAAATTCGGACCGGAGCGCCTGAAAGAAATTACCAAACAGGATATTGATGATCGTTTAGCTGAATTTGTGCAATTGGTAAACTTTGATATTGACCTGGTATAATGATCGAAATTATTGCACTCATTTTTATTTCAAAAGAGATCGGCAAACTGGCTGTTCAGAAAGGACTGCCGGCAGGTAAATGGAAATTTATGGTGATCGCTTTGTGGATCATTCTTGAAATTCTTGGTGTGATCGCAGGGCTGTTGATCTTTTCTCCGGATAATTTTTTCAGCATTGCTCTGGTAGGTTTAGGATTTGCCATCGCCAGTTATTTCATTATAAAAAATCATTTGCAAAAGTTACCTGATGCTTTTGATGATATAGATAATATCGGTACATAAAAAATACTGTACGCTTTTATAAAAGGAAAACAATTTTTTGAAGTTGTTTTCCTTTTTTTTGCTCATGAATAGAAAACAAAAAAAAAGTCGGAAAAAATGCCTCTATTTTCCGTCAGGCAACTACGTGTAACATTTGTAAAGTGCAACCTCTAAAGAAGCTCTTTATTCAGCACGTTTAATAAAAATCACTCTCGCACTGAAGCCCATTTTACTTTGCACAAAAGCTCAATAATGCTGCAATGGCAATCGGGCTGTAAATCGATTGCCGGGCCCTTATTGGTTCTTTTTAGGCAAACAAAAAGAATGAAATATT
>JANNZE010000186.1:0-2521 GCA_031410455.1 Chitinophagaceae bacterium
ACGGGGTTCTGTTAGAAAACTTCCATTACAATACTACAAGAAATGAGAATTGATTATGAAATCCGGCCGGAAATTAGATTGGATCTTGTTTAATTTTGCAGCATGCCATTCCAGATTCAATCTCCCTATTCTCCAGCCGGCGATCAGCCACAGGCCATAGAGCAGCTTACAGAAGGTTTATTAAATGGCGATATGCACCAGACCTTACTCGGTGTTACCGGAAGTGGAAAGACCTTCACCATTGCCAATGTAATTCAGAATGTGCAGCGGCCCACGCTGGTATTGACGCACAATAAAACCCTCGTGGCCCAATTGTATGGTGAATTCAAACAGTTTTTCCCCGACAATGCCGTGGGATATTTTGTTTCCTATTACGATTATTACCAGCCTGAAGCATACATGCCTTCGAGTAATACGTACATAGAAAAAGACCTCAGCATCAACGAAGAACTGGATAAACTCCGGCTTCAGGCCACCGCACAATTGTTAAGCGGGCGCAGGGATATCATTGTGGTGGCGAGTGTGAGTTGCATATATGGTATGGGAAATCCTACGGAATACGAGAATGGCATCATCAGGATCAAGCAGGGACAAATTTTATCACGACAGGGATTTTTACATGCTCTGGTAAATTCCTTATACCACAGGAGCCAGGGCGATTTTACAAGAGGAACCTTCAGGGTGAAAGGCGATACCATAGATATCAACCTGCCGTATGTTGATTTCGGATACCGTATTTCTTTTTTCGGGGATGAAGTGGAATCGATCGATACATTGGAATTATCTACCGGCAAAAGAATCGGTTCAGTTGACAATGCCGCTATCTTTCCGGCCAATTTATATCTGGCACCGAAAGATATGATCGGGCAGGTGATGAGTGAAATTCAGGATGAATGTGCTGCACAGGTAGAATATTTTAAAAGCTCCGGAAAATATATTGAAGCACAACGCATCAGTGAAAGAGTGAATTATGATTTAGAGATGATCCGTGAATTAGGTTTTTGTAATGGTATTGAAAATTATTCGAGATTTTTTGACAGAAGACAACCGGGTGCAAGGCCTTTCTGTTTGCTCGATTATTTTTCCAAAGATTTTTTAACGATAATTGATGAAAGCCACCAGACCGTTCCACAGATCAGTGGCATGTATGGCGGAGACAGGAGCCGTAAACTCACGCTGGTGGATTATGGATTCAGGCTGCCTTCGGCAATGGATAACCGTCCCCAGAATTTCCATGAATTTGAAAACCTGATTGACCAGGTGATCTATGTTTCAGCAACACCCGGCGAATACGAACTGGAAAAATGCGGAGGTGTCGTGGTGGAGCAGGTGGTAAGGCCAACAGGATTACTGGATCCGCCGATTGAAGTTCGTCCGTCTGTTAACCAGATAGATGACCTGCTGGATGCTATTGATAAACGGATCAGTGCCGGCGATCGTGTTTTAATAACAACGCTTACCAAACGCATGGCCGAAGAGATGGATAAATACCTGCACCGCATCAACATCAAATCAAAATACATTCACAGTGAAGAAACGGCATTGGAACGCGTGGAGATCCTGCGGGAATTAAGACTCGGTGTAATTGATGTTTTAGTAGGCGTGAATTTATTGAGAGAAGGACTCGATCTGCCGGAAGTGTCGCTTGTTGCCATCATGGATGCAGACAAAGAAGGGTTTTTAAGAAATGAAAGAAGCCTTACGCAAACGGCTGGACGTGCTGCAAGGAATGTAAACGGGTTGGTTATTTTTTATGGTGATAAAATAACGGAGAGTATGCAGAAGACGATCGATGAAACCACGCGGAGAAGGGAAAAACAGATTGCTTATAATATCGAACACAATATTACACCTACCACCATTATCAAAACAAAAGAGCAGGTATATGCGCAGGGAAGTGTGCTGGATGTAAGAGGTTATGATCCGTCAAACCCGTATGCGGCAAATGATGACGTTGTAACAACGGCCGCAGAGGAACAGGAACAATATAAAACCATTCCCCAAATGGAAAAGGCGATCGCCCGAACAAAAAAGACCATGGAAAAAGCCGCCAAAGATCTCGACTTCATGGAAGCGGCACGACTGAGAGATGAGATGTTCAGGATGCAGAAGGAATTGGAAGGAATGAAGTAATTATTTAAAATTATGAATTATAAATTTCAAATGGAAGGAAGTTTGTGCAAGTGTTAAGTTCTTTGTGTTGTGGGTTAATTAATTTGTGTGCTCTGGGAAAACTCTGTGTTCTCTGTGTTAAAACTTTGCGTCTTTGTGGTTAAAAAAATTAGCTGCAGCAATCCGTTCCGCAACAACTATTCGATTTCTCCGCATACACCGTAATACTAAATATTCCAGTAGCCCCGTTTTTAAATTGGATGATCTGCTCTTCCGATAAATAATTTTTCAGAATATCATTCGGAATATCAATAACTTTTTCCTGAGCGAGCGTGATGTACGCGACCGGCAGCAGGCAGAGAACCGGCCAGCTTCGCTTGACGAATGTGCGAAACGAGCCGACGAAGAA
>JANNZE010000187.1:0-8240 GCA_031410455.1 Chitinophagaceae bacterium
GCCACCCGTACAGGTTGTATTATTAAATGCAAATACATAAAAATAATAAGTTGTATTACTGCTGAGCGACGTTGCTGTAAAATTCCCGGCGTTGTTTGCAATAACAAATGCATTTCCTAACGCTGTTCCCCCACTATAGCTAACACCGTTAGCTGGTTGTTGCGTTAGAGATGGCGAAGTGCTCATCAGCACAACATATCCTGTAGCTGAAGACGGAATAAAACTGCCAGATATAGAGGTCGTTGTAATTCCCGAAAAACTCAGATCACTTGCTTGTGAGGAAGGGGCTACACATGGTAACATTAAAGTATTCTGCGTACCTGATAAAGGGGAGGCTGTAAGGTAAACCGGGCCACCCGTACATAAGTTATTATTAAAAGTATATACAAAGAAATAATAGGCTGTATTACTATTAAGGGAACTTGCATTAAAACTATTAGAACTATTATTGATTACTGTTGCATTTCCTAAATTGGATCCACCGGTATAATTAACACCGTTAACAGGTTGTTGTGTGAGTGAAGAAGAAGTACTCATCAACACCAGGTAGCCTGAAGCTGCTGAAGGAGTAAATGTTCCTGTGATGGACGATGTAGTTACTCCTGAAAAATTAAGACCAGTGGCCTGTGATGAAGGGGCTACACAAGGTGGCATCAATGTACTCTGGCTGGCTGATAATGGTGAAGGGGTAAGGTAAGCCGGTCCGCCGGTACAGGTTGTATTATTATAGGCATATACGTAGAAATAATAGGCAGTATTACTGTTGAGGGATCCTGCTGTGAAAGTATTGGAACTATTACTGATCACCGTTGCATTTCCTAAAGCAGATCCACCCGTATAACTCACTCCGTTAACCGGTTGTTGTGTAAGCGAAGAAGAAGTACTCATCAACACCAGGTAACCTGATGCAGCTGAAGGTGTAAATGTTCCTGAAATGGAAGACGTGGTAACTCCTGAAAAATTAAGACCGGAGGCCTGTGAGGATGGAGCTACACATGGCAGCATCAATGTATTCTGAGAACCGGAAAGCGGAGATGCTGTATTATATGTATTCCCGCCTGAACAGTTGGTGTTATTATAAGAGAACACATATACATAGTAGGCAGTATTGCTGTTCAGTGAGCTCAATGTAAAACTGATGGATACAATAGCTACTACAGTAGCATTTCCTACACTGGACCCTGTGGTATAGGTTACACCGTTTACAGGCAATTGTGTAAGAGAGGAGGATGTGCTTAACAATATTAAATGACCTGAGGCTGCAGCCGGACTAAATGTTCCGCTGAAACCGGAAGTGGTTACATTAGAGAAACTCAGATTGCTGGCTTGTGAAACCGGTGCTATACAGGGTGGTACCAATGTGGCGACAGATCCGCTCAGCGGTGTAATTGTATTATATGCCGGGCCTCCTGAACATCCTGTTGATTTTGCCGCAAATACATATATATAATAATTCGTTGAAGAACTTAAACCGGATTCACTGAAAGAAGTTCCGGTTCCGTTTACAATAACTTTACCGCCACCTATTGAATCATTTACATTATAATTGATTCCGTTTATGGGTGAACTTGTTAATGAAGACGCAGTACTCATCAGCACCAGGTATTTATCTTCTCCGGATGCTGTAAATGAACCGGTAACACTACTCACCGTACTGGTACCAAAACTCAGTGCAGTAGGCTGTGTAGAAGGAGCTGTACATAATGCCAGTGTTGTAACTGAACCGGTAAGTGGGTTTCCCTGGTAATAACGGATACCCTCAACGCAATTTTTATAGGCATAGATGGCAAAATAATATTTTGTAAGAGAAGATAAACCACTGGCCGTAAAGGAATTAGTAGCTGAATGCGTTAATACAGTTCCTGTACCAAATGAACTACCGTTGGCATAATTCGTAAACTTCTCCGGAAAAAATTTCACAGAAGCATTAGAACTTTTTACAACCAGGTATCCATCCGCATCAGGAGAAGCGGTGAAGTTGGCTGTTAAGCTGTTGTTTTGTACATTACTGAAAACCAATTCAGACGGTGGGTTCATAGGCTGAGAACAACAATTGCACGACTGCGCTGAAACATTTCTGCTAAAAGTCAATAAGATTAAAACAGATAAGAGGATTTTTGTATACACTGGCTATAAAATAATCTACGAAAATATTAATTAATACCCATATAACCCATTTGTGGTATAGGTTGGTTCATCTTATTC
This sequence comes from Chitinophagaceae bacterium, assembly GCA_031410455.1. Classification (GTDB taxonomy): domain Bacteria; phylum Bacteroidota; class Bacteroidia; order Chitinophagales; family Chitinophagaceae; genus Ferruginibacter. The sequence goes on from JANNZE010000187.1 coordinate 2,206, forward strand.
ATCCGAAAAAAGTATCTTCGCCCCCGCAGAAAACTAATAAAGTCAGTTTAACCTTTACTTAACCTCTCAGCCATATAGTTTTGCTGCACAAAATTTATTATGAGAAGAATATTATTGATCGTTCCGGCACTCCTTATAACATGGTGCTCTTTGGCTCAAACGAAGAAAAAAACATATAACCTGGCCAATCGTGCGGCTGACCATATTGTTATTCAATTAAGTTCAGACAGATTATTAGGTTTACCCGACAGCATCAGCGCTAATGTAAAGGGCCTCAGCCGGGGATTGAATATTTATGCCATGCTGGACAAACCATTCAGAAGTAACCCCAAATTAAGTATCGCTTTTGGTGCAGGGATCGGAAGCAGCAATATCTACTTTAAAAGAATGTTTGTGGACATTGCCTCTACTTCCAGCACATTGCCTTTCATTAACCAGGATACAACTGCCAATTATAAAAAATTCAAACTGTCCACCTCATTTTTGGAAATTCCATTGGAATTCAGATTTTCATCCAATCCTGAAAACCCTAATAAGTCAACCAAATTTGCTATTGGTATCAAAGGAGGCACAATGCTGAACGCACATACAAAAGCAAAAGAATTAAGATCAGCAGCCGGCGCAACAGTTAATGGCGCTACCTGGAAACAAAATTCAAAAAGTTATTTCAACACCACCCGGATCGCAGCAACCGCAAGAGTAGGTTACGGAATTTTCTCCCTCTTTGGTGCTTATACATTAACGCCTATGTTCAAGGATGGTGTAGCCGCTCCGGATGCAAAAACCTTACAGATAGGATTACAGATCAGCGGTCTCTGATATTAAAAATAATTAACGATAAAATGTCCCGGCTTCTGCCGGGATTTTTGTTTGCTGTAAAGCGATAGATTAATTTCGTTTTTCACTTTCTAAATAATGAGCGACGCGATCCAACACGAATGTGGCCTTGCCTTCATCCGGCTGCGCAAACCTTTCAGCTATTACCAGCAACATTACGGTTCTGTTTTGTACGGGTTGAACAAACTCTACCTGCTCATGGAAAAACAACACAACCGCGGGCAGGACGGTGCAGGCATTGCCGCAGTTAAACTGAACACCGAACCCGGTTATCCTTTTTTATACCGGCTGAGAAGCAATGCAACGCATTCCATAGCAGAACTCTTCAAACAGATCTGGTCTGAAATAAAAGAAGTAGAAAAATACCAGCCCGACATTTTACAACACCCCGGTTTAATGAAAGGACATATACAGGTGATGGGTGAAGTGTTACTCGGACATTTACGGTACGGAACGCAGGGAAAAAACAATGTTGAGTTCTGCCATCCCTTTATAAAAAAAAATACCATCCCTTCCAGGAACCTGGCACTCGCCGGAAATTTCAACCTGGTTAATAAAGATGAATTGTTTGCAAAGTTGAATATTGTTCCGGCAGACTTTGATTGCGAAAGCGACCTTGCTGCCATGATGGAAACGATTTATCACTTCCTGGTAAAAACAGATGAAGAACATCCCGGTGAACCTGATATCAGTACGGCATTAAAACAGGCAGTTCCATTATTCGACGGTGGATTTCATTTTGCAGGCATAACCGGTAACGGCGATGCTTTTGTGGTGAGAGATGCACATGGAATTCGCCCTTCTTATTATTACATTGATGATGATATTGTTGTAGCGGCAAGTGAACGACCTGCCATCAGAACCGCATTCAACCTGGAAGAAGACCAGGTAAAAGAACTGATGCCCGGTTGTGCACTCATTGTTCGCAATGATGGTAGTTATACAATTGAACAGGTTACAGAACCAAAGGAAAGAAAGGCCTGCAGTTTTGAAAGAATTTATTTCAGCAGGGGAAGTGATGAAAAAATTTACCGTGAAAGAATTGCCCTCGGTTATAATTTAAGTTCCACTGTTCTTAAAGCTATTGATTATGATCTGCGAAACACCATATTTTCTTTCATTCCCAACACAGCAGAAATTGCGTTTTATGGTTTGATAAAAGGCGCAGAAGATTATCTCAACAATATTAAGGTAGAAAGAATTTTAAGTTGGGGAAAAGATCATGATCCTGAAAAATTAGCAGAGATGATCCACCGCAAAGTGCGTATCGAAAAAATTGCGATCAAAGATGTAAAGCTCCGTACTTTCATCACTGAAGATTCAAGCCGCGATGAAATGGTGCAGCACGTATACGATATTACTTACGGAACCGTAAGGCCTCAACAGGATACACTTGTGGTGATTGATGACAGTATAGTAAGAGGAACCACGCTTAAAGAAAGTATCATCCGCATGTTAAGCAGGTTAAAACCAAAACGCATCATTATTGTTTCATCTGCACCACAAATAAGATATCCTGATTGTTACGGTATAGATATGAGTAAGCTGGGTGACTTTGTGGCGTTCCGTGCCGCTGTGGAATTACTGCACGAAACATCACAATCCGATGTATTGCAGAATGTATTATCCCAATGCATTTTACTGGAAGAAAAGGGAGAACTGGATTCAGAAAATGCAGTGAGAAATATTTATAAACCTTTCAGCACTGAACAGATATCCGACAAGATCGCTCAACTGATCACGCCTAAAAATGTGGATATTCCGGTTGATGTAATTTATCAGACAATTGAAACTTTACATAAGGCCTGTCCGAATAATAAAGGCGACTGGTACTTTACCGGAAATTATCCAACACGTGGAGGTAACCGGGTTTGTAACAAAGCTTTTATGAATTATATGGAAGGAAAAAATGTGAGAGGTTACTGATCATTTAAAAATATCATTCAGCATTCCTGCCAGGTGAACGCCGCCTTTACGCAGTTGCTCATTCAGTATATAAATATATTTGAAATTGTAATTGTAACTGAGTTTATCATCGGGCTTCACATCCGCATAAATTTTTTCTGCTACCTGGTAAGACTGAAATAATACTTCCGGCAATGTTTCTTTCTGTAATGCTTTCCTTTCTGCATTTGTGGTGAAATTAATTGCCTTCGCATATTCTGTATAACTTAATTGCTGAAAGTTGATCAGCTTATCGTCCCAGATCTGGTGAAGGTTTACATTATCATTGAACCACAATAATTTTATATTATTTCCACCCCTGTCCTCTGCTCTTCCTACATGCATGGGCTGATGAATATCTCCCACTATATGTACCAGTAATTTTAAATATTCTGCTTTTGTTTTATTATCGAGCACCTGGTTTTTGAGTTGGTCTTTCAGAAATAATATTTTAGTATATGCATTTACAGAAGTATCCAATTCCAGTTTTGTAATGAATGCATCTTTGTCAAGTCCGCCCACAATATTTACATAATGCCAGGGACTTAAATGATTATAGGCAGGATCTGATTTGATAAAATCAGCCCAGTTACTGCACATTGCAACAGATTCATTTCCTAAAATGGCTTTTATATTTTTTCTCGCTTTAGAAGTAAGATAGGAATCTGCTATTTCGCCAACGATCCTATGACCCAGTGCTCCCCAAGCAAAACAGGAAATATGAAGGCCTGTGATGATACAGCACAATAAAAATCTCTTTAACATTTTATATTTTTAACCTGGTGAATACCTAAAACTACAAACATAAATGCACAATTTTATTAAATGGCACGATATTCAACACTATAACGTAAAACCTTTTTATGAAAAAGATATACTTCATTTTAGTTATGCTGGCTTCTGTATCTGTTGCATCTGCTCAGGGTAATTCCGGAAAAGCGAAAAGTAAACATGTAAAGAATGAGACTGTTTACCAGGAAGATCATGGAAAGGGTTCACATAAATCCAAAGCCGGTTATTCAAAAAATCAACCCACAAAAGTAAAGGACGCATTCCAGCGTGATTATCCGAATGCCACCAATGTAGTATGGAGTAAATACAAGGGCGACTGGACCGCAACTTTTGGTAATGGTATATTCAGGTCAACAGCCGTATATCATGCAAATGGAGATCGCCGTGATACCAGAACAATCATCCGCAGAAATAATATACAGGGCGATGTTTCTGTTTGGGACCAGATTTTCAGGAAAAATAAATTGCAGCAAAATAATATCATACAGATCGAACAGCCTAACACCAGCACAATGATCTACCGTTTATTAAATAATGCAGGAAATTCCCTGTTTTTTGATCAGACAGGTGCCCCTGTTAATTACAATTATTGATCTGATTGTAATATCTTTCGGCAAACGTGATATATGAAAACAGTATGCATCGTGCGCCATGCAAAAAGTAGCTGGCCATTAGGTATTGCAGATTTTGAAAGGCCGTTGAATGACCGTGGAAAAAAAGATGCTCCTGAAATGGGTAGAAGGCTGCTGAAGAGAAATATCCCAATAGATACTCTCATCAGCAGTCCTGCCAACAGAGCATACACAACTTGTACTTTGTTTGCGAAGGAATTACAATATGCACCTGATAAAATCCAGGTTTTGCCTGAACTGTACCATGCTCCGGTAACCACATTTGTTACCGTTATTCAACAAATAAATGATACATATCAATCCGCTGCCATCTTCTCTCACAATCCGGGCATAACAGAATTTGTGAATTCGCTTTTGGAAAATGTGAGGATAGACAATATGCCAACGTGTGGCATTTATGCAGTACAATCTTTAACCCCAGACTGGAGTTCATTTTTTACATCTGAACTCCGGTTTTTGTTTTTTGATTATCCCAAATTGTAATAGCGCTCACATTTCTTTATAAAAATATACCGCCGTTTCTATAGGATTATTATAATACGCCGGTGTTTTTATATATCCATTACAGAGGTATAAATTCATAGCCGGCGTCATAGTATTCAGTGTATCCAATCGTATGGCTTTATATCCACATTCTACAGCCAGGTTTTCAGCTTCTTTTAAAAGTGCAGTAGCTATTCCTTTTCTTTGCCATCCGCTTTTCACAAACAGCCTTTTCATCTCGGCGGTATAATCATCCAGCTTTCGGATGCCCACACAACCAACATAATCATTTTCAGCCCTGCACAAAATAATACCACCTTCAGGAAAAACATACATCTCCTGTAAATGTGATAATTCTGCAGCTACTTTCTGAAAGGAGAGATCCAGGTTCAGCCAACGAAGGTATTCTTCAAAAAGTTGTTTAGCAATAAGGTACTCTTCCACTGTCTTTGCTAAAATATACTCAGGCATTTTTTCTTTTTTTATTGGCGAGGTATACGCCTACAAAGATCATAACACCTGCAAGTATACTGTAAAGGGTAAATCTTTCGCCTAATACAAACATAGCTATAAGTGCTGCGAAAATGGGTTGGGAATAAATATAAGATCCTGCAACCGAAGCGCCTAAAATCTTAATGCCATACACATTGAAAATATAAGCCGCTAATGTTCCTGCCAATACTATAAAACTCAGCACAAGGCCATCCGTAAATTGATAATTTTTCCAGGGTATCTGCTGAAATTCATTCCAGCAGAATGGAAGCATCATAAATAACCCGATCGTAAATATCATTCGTATAACTGTTAAAGACCGATACTTGCTCATTAAAGGTTTTACCAGTATGAAATAAACAGTGTATGAAATGGCGTTCAGTAGTATCAGTATGTCCCCTAAAAAAATATCCACTGCATCGCCATGTACATCTCTGCTGGTGATAAGAATAAATGCACCGGCCAACCCTAAAATAATTCCTGCTATTCTCTCCCCGCTGATCACTTCATTTAAAAAAATAGCAGCAAAAATAGTAATGAGAATAGGTGTGGTAAGCATCAGTAAAGATGCATGAATGGAATAGGTGATTGATAATCCTTTTATAAATAACAGCTGATTGATCGCAATACCAGTTAAGGCACATGCAATGAAACGCCAGCTGTCACCCATTTTGATTTTGGTTTTCGATTTATTGGTCAACGCCATCATCCATAAAATGATCACACAACCTCCTACACGTACCAGGTTCAGCGCAAAAGGCTGGATCAGATTTTTATTAATCAGGTATTTGACCGCTGTAAAATTTATAGCGAAAAATAAATTGGTAGCCAGTAATGCCAGGTGTGCTTTTTGCC
>JANNZE010000188.1:0-3535 GCA_031410455.1 Chitinophagaceae bacterium
GTGTAAATTCACCGGTTCGTGCTTTCAAAAGTGTGGGCGGAACACCATTGTTCATCAAAAAAGCAAAAGGTGCTTACCTGTATGATGCAGATAATAATAAATACATCGATTACATTGCTTCATGGGGTCCGATGATCCTCGGTCATGCATATCCACCTGTGGTGAATGCGATAAAAGAGTATGCTGAATATTCCACTTCCTATGGTGCACCTACAGAGCTGGAAATTAAAATGGCGGAACTGATTGTAACGATGGTTCCCAATGTGGATCTCGTTAGAATGGTGAGCAGTGGTACAGAAGCCTGCATGAGTGCCATTCGTCTGGCAAGAGGCTATACCGGGAAAAACAAGATCATAAAATTTGAAGGAAATTATCATGGCCATGCGGACTCCTTTTTAGTGAAAGGTGGAAGCGGAATGGCTACATTAAATATTCAGACCGTACCGGGCATTACAGCTGGTGTGAGCAATGATACTCTCAATGCACCTTACAATAACCTGGAAGCCGTTAAGCAACTGATTGCAGAAAATAAAAATGAAATTGCTGCCATCATCATAGAACCGGTGGCCGGGAATATGGGATGCATTATTCCTCAGAAAGGATTTCTGGAAGGGCTCAGAACTTTATGTGATGAAAATAAAATCGTATTCATTTTTGATGAAGTAATGACAGGTTTCCGTCTTGCTCCGGGGGGTGCCCAGGAATGTTTGGGGGTTGCCGCAGATTTGGTGACTTATGGTAAAGTGATAGGCGGTGGTATGCCAGTTGGAGCATTTGGTGGAAAGAGAGAAATCATGGAACACATTGCTCCGCTGGGCAATGTTTACCAGGCCGGAACTTTAAGTGGTAACCCGATCGCTATGATCGCCGGATATACTATGTTGACTGAATTGCATAATCATCCTTCCTTATTCACAGAACTGGAAGCCAAGACCATTCATCTCAAAAACGGAATAGATAAGGTGCTGGCAGGGAAAGGTGTTCCTTATATCATTAACCAGTTAGGTTCTATGATCAGCGTACATTTTTCAAAACAGCCGGTAATTGATTTTAAAACGGCTTCAGAATGTGACATTCCATTGTTCAATAAATTATTTCATCATATGCTGGACAACGGAATTTATTTGCCACCGTCTGCTTATGAAAGCTGGTTTTTGAATAATGCATTGAGTTATGATGATCTGGATAGGACAGTTGCGGTGATGGATGCGTTTTTCAATGACCTTCCAGGTAAGAACCTTCCAGGTAAGAACCTTCTAGGTTAGGACCTTCCAGGTTCCAACCTCGTGAGGTATATCATCCCCTAAAAATTCTATTCATTTTCTATCTGAATACTTTCTTTTGGATAGATCTTTTGATTATGGAATTGTAAAAAATGTTCCTTACCTCCAAAATTTTGCAATACAGGCTCCGGGTTAATTAATAAATTTCCGTCATCAAGATATTGATGATACGAAGAAAATGGCCAATCTCTTATATCCTTAGAGATTGAATGATGAACAGGGTTTTTATGTATATAAAATACTGTTGAAATAAACTGTTTGTCTGATTCAACGCTGACTCTTCTTATTCTTTTAATAAATAGCGAACCTTTTCTTTTGTACTTAAAATTGATCTTTTTGCAATAGCTGTTTTGAAAATCTGATAATTGTTTCAGAATCATTTTATTGATCCACATATCTTTTTCCTGAAAAGATAATGTTTGACTTTTTGCATATGCCAGTAAAGCTTCATAGCTTTTTATTTTAACCATCATGTGATAATGGTTAGGTATAAGAGAGTACGCATAAATTTCCGCAACAGGTAAAATGTATTTATGTACCCTGAATATGAAAAGATCATAGTCGTCATAATGTAAAAACATTTTTTCTTTTCCATTTGCTCTTGAAAATATATGATAGATATGGTCTTCTTCAAATGATGTAAAATATTTCATACATCAAAAGTAAAAGTTCAATAATTCCTTGGCAATGACGCAAACAGGTCAAAAAAGGGGAACCTTCTAGGTTGGAACCTAGAAGGTTATTCCTCATCCCAACTTATACTCATAATATACCACCTGCTATTTTCTCTGATCAATTCAATGCTATTCGTGCCACGTTGTGTGACTGTCTTTCCATTTTCTGTGGTGTTGTATTCATAATATGAAAATACCTGCGCCACATTTTTATATTCATTCACAGTACGTTTTAACTCTTTTTCTGTAAAAGCATTTTTTAAAAAATAAGGTGCATTGGCCGCCGCATATTGTGCAGGAGAAAATTTCTGAAAACGCTTATGGTCAACGATGGCACCCATATATGCATCTTTATGAAAGAGACTGTTGAAACGATCCCAGTTGCGGGGACCCGCAGGTCCTGATATTACATTATACATTGCTTTAATGATATTATCGATTGTGGATACATCTGCAGAATCTGCAACCGGTATCTTAACAGCCGCTGCATGATTGTTCAGCCATACATTCCGGATCTTTAATTGCTGCGGTAAAGGATTCGGATTGAATTTTACAACATACTTTCTTTCTTTTTCAATTTTTTGAGCAGGGACAGATAACCTAAGTGTATCAGCAATACCAGGCGTTCTTTTCCTGATCACCTGCACATTCATCAATTCACCATCTTTCAGATTATCAAATACCTTGTCAATTATTATATTCATGTTTCCATTATTGATAAGATTGCCATTGATGCTGTAAAATATATCTCCTTCCTGGTATCCCATTTTTTTTCCAAAATCATTCATCTCTTTTATGCCTATGGTCATCATATTATTAGCATCTGGTTTCAGGTTCAACCCGCCTAAAGTAAAATCTGTATATTTTTCAACAGGTAAATAATCCACACCTGCATAAGAAAAGAATTGTTCGTAAGATATCGGTTCATTTCCGCTTACATATTTTGTAAAAAAATCACCGATCTCCGGATACGTGATCTGCGAAATATAGCTGAACAATGAATCATCTTCAAAATAGGCGACTTTTCCGAATTTTATTCCCAGATCATGTTTCAGATTACGCAAGCCATATTGTGCATTGGATAATTTCAAGAGATACAAATCCAGGCAGGCATTGATCATCGCACCTTTCAGATATACATTGCCATATTGATCTTTATGTTTGCCTGCACTTTCTTTACTCAGTTCTGTAAATGACAAAGTATCATTCATATACATCTTTGAAATGCGGATTTTTTCAGAAAGGTTTTCTAAAAACTGTTCCGGTGTTTTAATTCCGGCCCACGCCTGCATATTCTGAGAATAATATTCTGTACTTCCTTCATACAACCAAAGATGTTTGGATAAAACCGTTTGATTGTAATTAAAATTCTTCACTTCTTTTGAACTGATCGTTAACGGCGTAACAATGTGAAAAAATTCATGTGCAGCAATATCCACCCAAAAATGAATTCCATCTTTTTCCGGTTGCTCATCCAGACTGTAAAAAGAGGAATAAGAATGTTCCCATGCACCGTTGCTTTCCATTTTAGGTTGTTCTCCATTAAAATAAAACAGGAAAGCATATTTTTTCACAGGT
>JANNZE010000189.1:0-8167 GCA_031410455.1 Chitinophagaceae bacterium
GAGGTTGGTGGCTCCGCCTAATTTATCGATGCACCACAGTACATAACGAACGTCTACACAAATGGTACGGTTCAGATCTTTATCGAATGCGATTTTATGGCTCAACGCTTCGTAATTGCCATCAAATGCAAGTCCGATCAGGTTTCCGTTTCCGTCAATCACAGGGCTTCCGCTGTTACCGCCTGTTATATCGTTGGTAGTGATGAAACCTACTACCAGGTCTTTACGGGTTTTATCCATGTACTGCCCGAAATCTTTTTTCTTCAGCAATTCAACCTGCTTAGCCGGAAGGTCGAATTCATAATCTCCTGCCACATATTTTTCCAGAATACCTTTTGATGTTGTTACAAAGTCATAAGACACGGCATCGCGTGGTTTATAACTTTTTACGTTACCAAAAGAAACACGCATACTGAAGTTTGCATCCGGATACATTTTATTCACGGCTGCAGGATTCATCTGCATAATGCCTTTCATGTAAGAACGGGCCAGCTCATTATTTTTTGACTGGAATTCTGAAAATAAAGGAGCGTATTTGGTGTTGTAGTTTTTTACAAATGTTGCAGCGAAATCAAATGCAGGATCACTTTGTAAAACAGTTGCATCCGGCTTTTGAATGAAGGCATTCCATTTTGCATCATCCAGTATCATGGTGCGGTTGAAAACATCTTCCGCCCATTTTTTGTACGTGGCTTCCTCATTCAGATCACCATATGCGGCCTTTAATTTTTCGTAAAATCCTATCGGATGCTGACTCTTGTCAATATCATTGTAGAACATCATCGCAACAGCTGCCAGTATTTTTACATCGCTTGCACGGTCATGTGATTCCAGGAATGTTTTGCGGGATGCCGCAGCTGCATCCACCGCTTTTTTAAGATCTGCTTCTGCTACACCGGTTTTCACCATAGTAGCTTCCAGCCCGATCAATGAAGACGCATAAGCTGCCAGTGGAGAACCTACAATTCCTTCCCTTACATACTGGCGGTGCTTTGCATACGGCGTCCATGCAGCATAGTTCTTATCGTATTCCGTAAAAATATTTTCGAATTCAGGTTTTCCTGCAGCCCATTTTGTAAAGTTGGTCTCATATTTTTTCTTCTGATCGTACGTACCGAATTTTACCAGTTGCTTGGTTTCGCCATCAAAGAATTTCCAATAGTTGGCAATACCTGCATAATCAGAAGCTAATTTTAATTTGATAGCAGGATCTTTGATCATCTGCTCGTGCATGTATTTCAAACGCATATCTCTCAAACCTACGAGAGATGGATTTTCAATATCATTTTTTAATTTGATGCCGTTGGATGTTTCATAACGGTTGGTGCTGCCCGGGTATCCGTAAATCATTGCATAATCACCATCTTTGATTCCTTTAATACTAACAGGTAGAAAATGCTTTGGTTTCAAAGGCACATTTTCTTTGCTGTATTCAGCTGGCTTTCCGTCTTTGGTTGCATATACACGGAAGATGGAAAAATCACCGGTATGACGCGGCCACTCCCAGTTGTCAGTATCACCACCAAATTTTCCTACACTCTCCGGAGGTGCTCCCACCAGGCGGATATCACGGTATGTTTTGTATATATACATGATGTACTGGTTGTTATTGAACATGCTGTAAATTCTCCCGGCCAGTCCGTTGTCTTTATCTGCAACTTTATCAGTGATGGATTTATACACTTCCTGGATTTTCTTTACGCGGTCGGCCCATGCCAGTCCTTTCAATCCTTCTTCCACTTCTTTTGTTACATCTACGATCCTGTCGAGAAACTGAACCGTTAATCCGCTTTTTATTTCCTGGTCTTTATTGAAAGCATAAAATCCATCTCTCAGGTAATTGTTCTGCACACTGCTGGCAGCTGCAATTGCGCCGTAACCACAATGGTGATTGGTAAAGATCAAACCCTGGTTGCTCACGATCTCACCGGTACAACCACCTCCGAAAATGATGATCGCATCTTTGAGAGAAGCTTTATTGATGGAATACAATTGTTCTTTGGTGAGCTTCAGACCTTTTTTCACCATATCATTATATACTTGCTGGCCCAATAGCATAGGCAGCCACATACCTTCGTCGGCACGGGCTTTAAATAAACTTGCAATCAATACAAGCGAAAGGAAAACCTTCTTCATGTTTAGTTTTTTTGTATTGGCAAACGTAGTCAAAAAATGGTAACAGTTAATTACCGTGTATGTAATTTATGTACCGGAGGTTAGAACCTGTGCGGTTGTGAAGGGCCATCCGCACATCTTAATGTTTTATATTTGTCCCTCAAGTGAACTGAATGGCTATAATTGATATTAAACTTCCGGCTTATATTGCAAAAGCACTCAATCTGCCAGTGAGCGATCCGAGGTCTCAGCAATTGAAAGTGCTGAAGAAATTACTGAAGAAAGCCCGGTTCACGCAGTTCGGACAATTGTACAAATTCGACGAGATCCTGTTAAGCCGCCATCCCGGCAAGAAATTCCAGCAACTGGTTCCTACCTATAATTACAGCAAAATTTACAGCGAATGGTGGTACAAAACAAGGGAAGGAACGCCTGATGTCTGCTGGCCGGGCGTTATCAAATATTTTGCATTAAGCAGTGGCACCAGTGAAGCAGCCAGTAAATATCTTCCCATCACCAAAGAACTGTTGCGAAGCAATACGGTTACCAGCCTGCGGCAGTTATTCAGCCTTACACGTTATGAACATCTTCCCAAAAGTTCCATCGGCAAAGGATGGCTGATGCTGGGAGGAAGCACGGAATTACAGAAAGGCCCTACCTATTTTGCCGGTGATCTCAGTGGCATTCAGCAAAAAAATATTCCGTTCTGGTTTGTAGGCCTTGGTTTATATAAACCCGGTAAGAAAATCGCTAAAGTAAGAGACTGGTCGGAGAAACTGGAAGAGATCGTGGAGAATGCACCTAACTGGGACATAGGTTTTATTGTAGGGGTTCCTGCATGGCTGCAATTGTGCATTGAAAAGATTATTGAAAGATATAAGCTGAACAACATCCATGAATTATGGCCGAACCTCGGTTTTTATGTTCATGGTGGTGTGGCGATGGAACCTTATAAAAAAGGATTTGAAAAATTATTAGGCAAACAGATCATCTATATTGAAACATACCTGGCCAGTGAAGGATTTTTAGCCTACCAGAACCGCCAGCATTCCAAAGGAATGCAACTGGTACTGAACAACAATATCTTCTTTGAATTTGTTCCTTTTGATGATACCAATTTTGATTCGGAAGGAAATATGATCGAAGATGCAGAAGCCTATATGATCCATGAGATCGAAGAGAATAAAGATTATGCGATCCTGATCAGCACAAATGCAGGCGCATGGCGTTATGCAATCGGTGATACCGTTAGATTGGTGGACAGAGAGAAAAGTGAGATCATCATCACCGGCAGAACAAAGCATTTTCTCAGTCTTGTAGGTGAACACCTGAGCGTAGATAATATGAATAAGGCCATTGAAATGGTAGCGGAAGAAATGAATATCAGTATACCTGAATTTACTGTTTGCGGAATTCCATATGATAATTTCTTTGCGCATCAATGGTATCTCGCAACAGACGATACACTGGATTCTGCAAAAGTGATAAGGCTGATAGATGAAAAACTTAAAATGCTGAATGACGATTATGAAGTGGAAAGAAAGCATGCACTAAAAGCGATCATCGGTGAAATATTACCAGAAAAAATATTTCTGGATTTTATGGAATCCAAAGGAAAAGTTGGAGGACAACATAAATTCCCCCGTGTATTAAAAGGTAAAATGCTGGACGACTGGAATGCTTTCCTTGCAAAATACAGAATGGCCAATAACAATACAACTGCTTAATATTTACCATGACTGATGCCATTTTTTCAGGAATACTGCTGGGGCTCGCATTGGTGTTTTCTGTAGGTCCGGTTATTTTCACCATCATTAAATTACGGATCAATTACGGACTGGCGGCTGCATTTTATTTTATAGCCGGGGTGTGGCTGAGCGATATCATGTGGGTACTTACGGCCAATTTATTTTCGGAAACTTTAGGTGCACTGATCAACTATAAAACCATCATTGGTATTTGCGGTGGTTCACTATTAATGTCGCTCGGAATATATTACCTGTTCTTTAAAAAATTTCACACCAAAGAAGAACTGGATAATGGTGTAAAGATCGGAAGCACCACCCATCTTCGTTTATTCATTACAGGATTTCTTATCAACACCTTAAATCCGGGCGTGATCGCATTATGGTTTGCGGCCACCACCAAATCACTTACCAATTCAATGGACCAGAAGATCGTCATCTTCACAATCTGCTTATCCCTGAATATGTGTGCCGATATTTTCAAAATTAATCTTGCAGGTAAACTCAGAAAAAAATTAACCGACAGAAATATAAGGATCATCAATAAAATATCAGGATTGTTATTTTTGATATTCGGAACGGCGCTGATCATTGGCGTAATTTTCACCAGCAAACCATCATAACATTTGAACCTGAATGATGAAGAAAATGATGCTCATACTTTTTTTGTTCGCCACACAATTATGTGATGCGCAGCCTTCCGACATTCTTGTGCTGAAGAAAAAAGGGAAAACAGAAAAATCTTTTTTTGCAGGATCACAAATAGAATTCAGTACGGTATATGGTGTTTACAGAAATGCAACCGTCACCAGAATTTTCAATGACACTGTTTTCCTGCAGGAATTCATCATTCAGCAATTGCCCACTACTTTAGGAACCTATATCACCGACACCGCAGGAAGTTATCGTTACCAGTATCATTATAAAGATATTGCCAACATGGGTGCACAAAAGAAAAAAGGATTCAATCTTTCTGCGAGCGGCGCTTCCTTAATGGGAGGCGGAGTTTTGTTATTATTGGCCAGCGGTGTGGTGTATGTGGCAGACCGGGACAATTTCAGTTTGGAACTGGCTGCAGCCGCAGGAGCATTAACCGGCATAGGATACCTGCTGAATAAAAATGCAGCAAAAGGAATTGTAATCGGTAAAAAAGGATATACACTCGAATATATGGACATGACACCATGATGAAAGAGACAACAACCGGCCATCCTGAAAAATCCTTCTTCAAAAAAATCATCCGCGTTTTTCTCTGGATGATGATCCTGCAATTCGTATACATCATCATTTGCAGATGGATCAATCCTCCCATCACCATCACACAATGTGTGAACGTGGTTAAAGGAAATGGTTTTCACCGGGACATGATAAGTTACAAGGACATGGGAGACAATATCAAGCTGGCAGTGATGGCCGGAGAAGACCAGTTATTTCCTGATCATAATGGCTTTGACATAAAGAGTATTAAAAAGGCGATGAAGTACAATGAGAAACATCCAAAAAAAATAAAAGGTGCCAGCACGATCAGTCAGCAGGTTGCCAAAAATGTTTTTCTCTGGCAGCACGGTGGCTTTTTCAGAAAGGGGCTTGAATTGTATTTCACTTTTATGATCGAAAATATCTGGAATAAAAAAAGAATCCTGCAGACCTATTTAAATGTAGCAGAAATGGGACGTGGCATTTACGGAGTGCAGGCAGCAGCGAAAATTTATTTCAATAAGAATGCGAAGGATCTCACCAGGGCTGAAGCTGCACAGATAGCAGCCTGTTTGCCGAACCCAAAAAAATATACCGTAAAGCCTTTGAGCAGGTATATTTCCATACGATCCGGAAATCTGTTACAACAAATGAACAACCTGGATTCTGACCCCGATGTACAGGAATTGTTACACTGATTTAATTAAAAATTCATCGATCGCAATGATCGCCTGTTGTGTTCTTGCTTTTCCCGTTCCGCTGATTATTTTAAAAGGAATATGCTGATGAACCATTGTATCGAGGTAATGGTGAAATAATTTTTCTCTTATTTCCGGTTCAGGATATTCTCTCAGTTCATCTTTCTCCCAGGCCAGATCCGTATTCATCAGAAGATAAAAATCGTATTTACGCTCAACGATCGCATTCAATATTTTAAGATCACAATCATTATAAACGAATTCACTCCATATTTTCATTACATGCATATCCGTATCAATAAACAGCAACTCGTTTTCTGATAAACCTGATGCAGCGGCATCTTCCTCAGCCATCTGGCCTTGTGCGATCTTAAGAAGATCTTTGTACGTATATGCCTTACCGTTGCCCAGCAGCCAGGCACGTGCATATTCCTTCACCCATACTGTATGGTAATGTCGGCCAAGTTCTTCACAGATTTTACTTTTCCCTGTAGATTCAGGACCGATGATCACGATCTTCTTTGGCATATCTCAATTTATTTTTCCAGGCCATCAAACCGGCAAATGCAAGTATCAGCAACACAAAATAATATACAACGGTGAACACATAATGTTTTACAAAATAGAGAGGAATAGATGCAATGTTGGTTGCGATCCACCAATACCAGCTCTCTACTTTTTTCTTAGCCATCAGCCACATGCCTGTGAAGGCCGTTGCACTGGCAAATGCATCAGCCCAGGGAATAGCTCCGGGATAAAAATTCTTCTTCAGTTCTACCAAAGAAAAATAGATCAGCACATAACAGGAAACAAAAAATATAATATGCTGCAGCCATTCTTTCTGTGTGGCGGAAGTAATGTGCAATACCTTTTGATGTAAGGGATTTTTTTTGGTCCATAAATACCAGCCATACACACTCATGATGGTATAATATACATTCACACTGGCTTCGCCGATCAGGCCTCCTTTTACACTCAGGTAAACATAAAAAATGGTATTGATCAATCCCACAGGATATACCAGTATGTGTTCTTTCCTGCTGAACCACACACTCACAATTCCGGCGATCACCGCAATAAATTCCAGCGGACCCGTATTCCGTATATCTACAAAAAATTGTTGCCAGATCTCTGAAAAACTCATACGCGTTGGGTGCAAAAAAAATGGTAAGCTTTCACTTACCATCTTAATATATTTCTAAAGATAAAATTATTCTGCTTCCGCTACCACTTCTTTCACTTCAGGAATCATACGCTTCATCATTCCTTCTATACCTGCCTTTAAAGTGATCATGGAAGAAGGACATCCGCTGCAGCTTCCCTGTAGCATAAGGTTCACTCTTCCTTCTTCATAACTCTTGAATTGTATGGCACCACCGTCCATTTCCACAGCTGGTTTTACATAATTCTCCAGTAATTCTTTGATACGTTTCACCACATCATCATCATCTGCATTCACTTCATTACTGCTCTCGTGTTTCATGGATGCCACCTCATCTTCATTCACCACCACTTTACCACCTTCCAGGTAATCTTTCAGAAATTGTTTGATAGTAGGTATAACATCCTGCCAGTTTTCTGTTTCCGACAACTTGGTGAGCGTTACAAAATTGCTCGCTATAAAAACAGAACGTATAAATGGAAAGGTAAATAATTCCTGCGCCAGAGGTGATGGTTTAGCACTTGCCTCATCCGGGAAATCAATACTTTTTCCGGGATATAATAATTTGTTGGCCACGAATTTCATGGTCTCCGGATTTGGTGTCATCTCTGTATAGATGCTGATAACCGGGTTGCCTGTTTTAATCATAATACTTGTATTTATCCTTTCGGAACGAATACAAAGTTAAAACATCTGCAGCTTTTGCTCCGGCCACAAAGGTTAAACCATCGTATATTTTCCGATTTCGAAAGTTCCATTGCCGGTTTTTAAGTTTCCTTTCCTTTTAAACGCATTTTATTCAACGATCCGCAGCTTAGCATAGTTCAGCATGATCTTTTTTTCACCGTTTACCTGAAAAACAATGGTTGCGATAGGATTATGTGCTGAACCTTCCAGTTTGGTGACCTCACCAAAACCAAATTTCTGGTGTTCCACCTTGTTTCCTTCTTTCAATTCTGCCAGGTCGCTGGGCATAAAGTTCTCAGTAGGAACATGCTCTTTTAACGCAGGGCGTGATGGTGAGGAAGAATAAGTTGTTTTGGCAGGCTGTCTTTCCGGTGCCTGGAAACCCCGCTGCATCCGGTTGAACGCATTGCCATTGGAAGATCCCCAACCGGTATTCTGGTTATTTCTCGAAGCCACGCCGGCATAACTTTTATCAACATACAATTCCGGGATCTCTTCCACAAAACGGCTGGGTTCGTTTTGCTGCAACTGCCCGAAACGATACCGTGCATTGGAATAACTTA
>JANNZE010000190.1:0-3980 GCA_031410455.1 Chitinophagaceae bacterium
ATCCTTTTCGGACTCATATTCATGCTGTCTGAAGCCGTGATCTTATCAATTGATTTCAATACATTTTTATAATTCAGCAAAGGCTCACCCATGCCCATATAAACGATGTTCGTCAGTTTTTTCCCATAAGTAAGTTCACTCTGTTCATTCAGTACAGCCACCTGATCATAAATTTCGTCAAAGGTGAGGTTACGTTTTCTTTCCATTTTACCGGTAGCACAAAAACGGCAGGTAAGGCTGCAGCCAATCTGTGAGGAAACACAGGCTGTATTTCTCTTTTCAGTAGGTATTAAAACTCCTTCAAGTAAATGACCGTCAAAGGTTTTAAAACGTGATTTTAAGGTGCCGTCATTACTGTGCTGAATAACATCTACGGATATGGCAGGAAGATCAAATTCTTCTTTTAATTTGTTACGGAGTTCCACCGACAAATTGCTCATTTCATCAAAAGTTCTTGCATTTTTTTTCCAGAGCCATTCATAGGTTTGAATAGCCCTGAATTTTTTATCACCTATAGATTCAAAATAGGTTTTAAGATCAGGCAGGTTAAAATCCCTGATATTTTTTTTATCGGCCATCCGGCAAAGATAAACCGCAACTTTTACCGCCACTTACTTTTTACGTAATTAACAGGTAATTTTACAGCGAGGATCAAAATTTCGTTCATTATGGAAGCAGTTTATATCATAGATAGCGTAAGAACCCCGATAGGCAGATATGGCGGTGTATTATCATCAGTACGTCCCGACGACCTGCTAGCCTTGGTGATCCGGGCTGTGATAGACAGAAACCCATCTATTGATGTTTCAGCCATTGAAGATGTAATTGCCGGCGCTGCCAATCAGAGCGGCGAAGACAACCGTAATGTAGCCCGTATGGCGGCTTTGCTGGCAGGTTTGCCGGTAACCATACCGGGAAATACCGTTAACCGTCTTTGTGCCAGTGGATTACAGGCTGTAATGGACAGTGCCAGAACGATAGCCTGTGGAGATGCAGAACTCATGATCGCCTGCGGGGTGGAAAGTATGAGCCGTGCGCCGTTTGTTATGCCGAAAGCAGCAAGTCCTTTTGAACGAACTCCACAGATATTTGATACCACTATGGGATGGCGTTTTGTGAATCCTAAATTATCGCAACTGCATCATCCTTTTACTATGGGTGAAACTGCTGAAAATGTTGCAAAGCAATGGAACATCAGCCGGCATGCACAGGATGAATTTGCAATAGAAAGCCAGCAGAAATATGCAGAAGCATTAAAAGCAGACAAATGGAAAGACGAGATCATTCCTGTTCAGGTGCAGTCCGGAAAAGAAACATTTGTGGTAAGCCAGGATGAACATCCGCGTATGACCTCACTTGAAAAAATGGCTCAATTGAAGCCTGCGTTTATAAAAGACGGAACGGTTACTGCGGGAAACAGCAGTGGTATCAATGATGGTGCAGCCGCCATGTTACTGGCAAGTGAAAAGGCCGTAAAAAAATATAATTTAAAACCTATAGCGAAGGTGATCAGCATGGCTGTTGCAGGTGTGGACCCTTCAATCATGGGCATCGGCCCCGTGCCTGCCACTCAGAAAGCTTTACAACGTGCAGGTATTAACGTAGATGCTCTTGATCTTGTGGAACTGAATGAGGCTTTTGCATCCCAGAGTATTGCCTGTATTCATGATCTCGGACTGGATCTTGAAAAAGTGAATGTTAACGGGGGTGCCATTGCAATCGGTCATCCTTTGGGATGCAGCGGCATACGCATAAGCACCACATTATTACATGAACTGAGAAGAAGAAAAGGAAAATATGGTCTGGCCACTATGTGTGTAGGGGTGGGCCAGGGAGCTGCCATCATTTACGAAGCTTTATAATTTATACAACATCTTTTTGATCATCCTGTAATTGATCAGTATACTCAGGAACAGGATCAACAATCCCAGTGCAAATACTGCAGGATGAAGTGTGTGTGATAATTCTGCACGGTTGTTCATCTTATGTACAAAGTATAGTTGAAACAGGGAAGTTACAATTGTGGCGATGAGCATGATCGTGACATAAATGGGTGTCCATTTTTTTGCCAGTGTTTTTGTAAGCCATCCGGGAGAATATCCCAAGGTGAGTAACAAAACCAGGTTTTGCCTGCTTCGTTCGATGATCAGTTGCAGATAGAAAGAAAATAAAAGCATGGCAAGAATGATCACAACAACAGCAAATCCTGCCAGCGCAGTAATTACACCTTCCAGCACTTGTTTTATCCTACCGAATTTCGTTTTATCCTTATTGAGATGATATTGTCTGGCATCAATAAAATTCAGCAGTTCTGTACTGTTGGCATCCTTTGTTTTCAGATACACACGTGCTGCCGGAATATTTTCGGCATTGCCATACCGTTTATTGGCCCATTCCAGGAAATTCTGTGGTACCAGTACGGAACTGATCCTGTTGGTAACGGCAACAATATTTCCCCTGAATGATTCTATTCCACCTGGTCCGTGACATTCCAATATGATCGTGAGGGAACTGATGGTGCTTTCAGACATTTGCGGGAGATCCTGTGATGGCGCAAAAACATTGTACATTTCCAGGTAATCAGCAGAAAATACGATCGGTACATTTATATCTCCGGGCTTCCAGTTAAAATCTGGTGGTACCGTATCTATAAAATCAGATTGTATGGCTTCTAAAAAAAGATCTGTACTGAATGGAATGATATTTCCTGCACTGGCCTTTACCCTGAACTGATTGCTGATAAGCGGTGCAGCATCGTCAATGAATTTCTGTTGCTTTAATTCTTTTATATCATTTTCACTGAAGCGGTTGTCCTTCATCATATTTTCATTGGTAACAGTTTTTGTTACTGAAATGAAATCAAAACCATCTTTTCTCGTATTTTTTTCTTTAATCAGGTGATTGATATTGATGAACATCTGTGCAGCCGTGAGTAACAATACCATACCTGTACACAAACCTGCATATCCAAAAAATTTAGATCCTTTATTGGACTGTGTATTCAGAAATGCAGCTATTGTATTATAAGATATATGCTGATTATTTTTCACTGTGCTGTATTAAAGATGATACATCGAATCTGCAGGATAAAACGGTACTTTTTCCAGGTCGAGTAGTATAATTGCGGCATTGCGTACAGTTGCTTCCTCCAGGATAAGTTGCATGGCAAGTTTTGAATTGTTTTCATCTAAATGACTGAAAGGTTCATCCAGTATCAATAATTCAAATGGTTGCTGCAGGGCTCTGATGATGGCCACACGTTGTTGTTCACCATAACTGCAGTTGCGGATATGTTGTTTCAGTTTATTGCTGATACCTAATCTTTCTGCCATCTGGTTAATTTGGTCTTCATTGTAAGGTTGCAGGGAACGTTTTACAGTAATATTCTCATAAGCCGTATGGTCTGGAAATAAACGCAGATCCTGGAATACAATACTTAGCCTGTTGCCCCGCAGATCAGCTATTTCTTCAGCTGATTTTTTATGAATTTGCTGATTGTCAAATATCACTTCACCTGTATATTCTTTTCTAAGCCCGTACATAAACTGCATGAGGGAACTTTTACCTCTTCCGCTGGGTGCAATGATGTGTACGTATTTATCAATTTTTATATGATGGTTCCATACTTCTGATGAAAGGATTTTTTCCTCCTCCAGGTATACAGGAACTACATTGTTGAGAACAGTTTCCATAATTGAATATAAAAGCCGTCAGGTTGATTTGACGGCTTTTAAAAAATAATATTTTAAAATTTATTCTGCATATACAGAATCACGATATGCCTTTTTCTTATTTTCATAGGAAGACATGATGCTCAGATATTCATTCAGTTGTTTAAGACTGCTGGAATTTTTGTCCATCATAAGAACTTCAATATGCTGGTGAGTGCCTTTATTGATTATATCTCCCCCATTCATGATCATTTTATCCCACACTTTTATAGAGGCATTCATTTGCATCAATTCAAAAGAATCCGTTTG
>JANNZE010000191.1:0-2880 GCA_031410455.1 Chitinophagaceae bacterium
TTATTAGATGAATTATTGGAATATTCTAAACCGGTTGCAATTGAAGAATTAAAAGCAGATGGGGCTCATCTCCCCAGCACTGAGATGATGAAATTTACAAAAAGACCTATTTCATCCGGGCATATTCTTTCAGTAGCGGTAAACTGTCCACTTGCGGCTGGCAGGTATGTGATACAATGGCAAAACCCTGTTCATCTTTATACTGGTTGAAAACGCGGCGCATGTTTGCATTCATTTTCGGGCAGATTCCTTTGCAGGTGGTAAAGAAATATTCCGCAACATATACTTTGTCTTCCATCGTATTGTTGTTGAAAACTGATCCATCATAATTAACAAATGAAAAATCAGGCACGTATGGGTTAATCACTGTTAATTTGGATTTGGAAAAATCATAATCCCTGAAAACAAAAAACAGGAAGATGCCTATGAGCTGTACAAATAAACCAATATAGATGAGCAGTTTTTGCTTCATAATAAAATTATTCTGCAAAGGTAGTAGCAAACATTGCTTTAAATGCAGTAGTTAAAAATATTTGCAACAATATTGCAAATGATTTACCTTTGGCATCTGCATGAAGATGAAACTGAACTGGGACGGATTAGGAATTGCCACATCAATTTTATGTGCTATTCACTGTGCCCTGCTTCCTTTGATGTTAACCAGCCTTCCTTTATTGGGGATCAACATCATACACAATCTTTTCTTTGAATGGTTGATGGTGATCATTGCAATAGGAGTAGGAATTTATTCTTTATCGCATGGTTATAAAAGACATCACCACCAGTTATTACCGATCATTGTTTTTTCAATCGGGGCATTTTTCCTCGTGATCAAACAATTTATACATACAGAATTCACATTTCTTACCATTGCTGTTGTTTGTATCATCAGCGCACATTATATCAATTATCGTTTGTGCACAAGAAGTAAATGCAGTTCAGTCCATCACCAGCATTGATATTTTCTTTATCTTGATGAAAACAAATTCTCATGAAAATTATTTTCCTGATAGCTTCCTTTTTTCTTTTGCAAACTTCACATGCACAAAACAATGATGAGCAGGTGATCCGCAAAGCCCTGCAGGTTCAAATGGATGCCTGGAACAAAGGCGACCTGGAAACTTTCATGAGCACTTACTGGAACAGTGATTCTCTGAAGTTCATTGGTAAATCCGGCGTCACTTATGGATGGAAACCTACGCTGGAAAATTATAAAAAAAGTTACCCGGACAAAGAGTCGATGGGCACACTTGAATTTGATCTGATAGAAGTAAAACGTTTATCTGTTTTATATTTTCATGTGATCGGTAAGTGGCATTTGAAAAGATCGGAGAACAAAGGAGATCTCAGCGGACATTTTACATTGTTATTTAAAAAGATCAAACAGAAATGGGTGATCATCTGCGATCACAGCAGCTGATTAAATATTCCATTTTTTACGGATATACTTTACCAGAAAGTACAATGAAATCAGGAAGCAGATGTAATACACGATGTTTTTCCAACCTGGTGTGCCTTCAAAAAAACCAAGGTTAAAATAAATTCCGATCAGCACATTGATCATCATCCAGAGTAAAATAGTGGATATGGTCTGCACGATCATAATCAAAAATAATTTCGGGTCGCTGTCTCTGTCCATATAAATTTTATTGCGCCAGTAATTTAAAGAACTCTGTGCTATCTCCGTTAAAAACGTTGAAGTCTACATAATTATCAATCCCATTCACTCTTCCGGTTTCATTGTGCTGCCAGAACGACCACGATCGCTGTATACGAGGCTGATCTTTTACTTTATAATGAGCGATCCATAAAGGATAATCATCAAAAGCGCCGGCAAGATACATTCCATAAAAGTCAATGTTTGTGTAAATGATCGGTCTTAAACGGTAATATAATTCAACAGCATCCAGCCATTCTGCAACATTTTTACGCACCGTTGCAACGGATGCACCATAATTACCTTCCACGTCCAGTACGGGTGGAAGATCATTGGAATTGATCTTCACTTTTTCTATGTATTGTTCTGCCTGGCTTTTTCCGCTTTTGGATGGAATAAAAAAATGATAGGCACCTCTTATAATACCTGAACGCCTGGCTTCTCTCCAGTTGCGTTTGAATTCTGGATCTGCATTGCTGATACCTTCCGTTGCCTTGATGAATGCAAAACCGATCTTCACTTCGTTTTCCTGCATGTCTTTTACAAGGTCCCACGAAATTTTTCCCTGGTAACGGCTTACATCAATTCCATGAATGCCATAATTTACAGGAAGGTCAATTCCAAACCCTGCATAATGTGCAAACGACGGCGATTTATAAAAACGGGAATAATAAAATATCACAGATAATAAAACCAATGCCGCTGCAGTGATCGTTAATGGTTTCCAGATATACTTAATTTTTCCTTTCCTTTTCTTCCTGGACATTTTCATCAACGGATAAATTGTTTTGCATACCGGTAATTTCCACTAACTATCCTGAAATGATACATGCCTTTTGCTAAAGCATATAAAGGAAGATAATATTCTGCATACCCGTTTACCAATGGAATATTTTTCTGTACCACTCTTTGTCCCGCCGCATTGTAGATCAGTAATTGTGCAGTATTTGCATTCATGTCCTGAATCAGTATTCTTGTGGGATCGGTAAGCGGGTTGGGAAATATACTAACTTCGGCAATGCCCTGCTCTGGACTGAGTTTTTGCGTGGTATTATTTTTACTGATCATCCACAATTCAGGATCTATCAAAACCGTATCGGGAATGAAACCGATATTTTCCAGAAATGTTTCGCCGTTTTGGGTATTGTTTACAGTTACCAGTTTTTGTTGTGTGGCATTTTTGAAAAGTAAAGGAACCGGCATTTCAAAAAATGAAACGGATG
>JANNZE010000192.1:0-3470 GCA_031410455.1 Chitinophagaceae bacterium
TGCAGGGATTATCTTCTTTACCACTTTTAAAAATAGCCGGTTCGTTCCTGTTTTATTTCCTGGGTGGATACCTTACCTACGCTTCCTTGTTTGCGGCAATAGGCAGCGTTGTAAATGACGATCAGCAGGATGCACAGCAACTCGTATTTCCTGTTCTGATGCCGATCATCGTTGGATTTGTGATCATGACAAATGCTATCAATCAGCCCGACAGTAACATGGCCGTTTTCGGAAGTATATTTCCACTTACTTCTCCTATTGTAATGATGGGAAGAATCACCTATGATATTCCTTTCTGGCAGATCGCCACGAGTATGATATTATTGATCGGATGCTTTCTTTTCTTCACCTGGCTAACCGCAAAGATTTACCGTGTAGGTATTCTGATGTATGGAAAAAAACCAAGCTGGAAAGAAATGTTCAAATGGGCTTTTAAATCATAGCGCCGTTGTTGACACATGCTGATCAGGGCCATCTCCGAAGATGGCTTTTTTCATTTCTGATTTTGCGTATTTATAAAACACACCGGAAACAGATAATAAAATGCCGATGATTGTACCTAATACCAATCCTATCAAAGCATACATTGCTGAAGAAGGTTTTTGTACATCGAACGGAGGATCTGGTTTATCGAGTGTTGCAATAATCGGCGTAACTTTTTGTAAACGCCACAAAGCTTCTTCCCTGTTGTTGGCCGATGCATCACGCTGGCGCATCACCCTGTCTTTTTCCGATACCAGGTTTTCTTTCGGGATCTGGTATTGTAATTTTTCAGAAGGAACAAACAATGTGGTGCTCGACATATGAATGGCCCGCCTGTCGAAAGTTCTTAAAACTTTCTCGAGCGAATCAATTTTTTCAACGGTAAATGCATAATCTAGTTTTGCTTTCTGAACCTTCAGGTCTTTATAAAATTCCGAGATCTTATCAATCAGTTTATATCCCACAGGGCTTACGAGATCCTGGTTGGTGGAACTGAAATTAATTTCCAGAATACCGTTTTTGTTGATGCGTGCATTCATGTTTTGTTTGAGAATATCCGCGCCTGTAGCTGCAAGCATCGCATCCGTTTTTGGCTGATCGATGGATCTTGAAAGCCATGATTTCGTTTTGTTGTAATTCTCTATCAATAACTCTGCAATCCTTTTATTACCCAGTTCCGGAATGCGTTCCATAGCTACGGCTTCACGGGTGTTACGGCTGATAGCCAGTTCCACAATATTGATGGAGGCTTCCTGGCTGAAACTTTTAGGAGCATCTGATATCCCTAAAATGCTGCTGAGCGCACTGTTGGCCATTGTATTTTCAGAAGTGGCTGTAAGTGGAAACACAGAGGCACGTGATGTATATACCAACGGTATTCTGCGGGCATAAAAGAAAAATAATGCGGCAAATAAAAGCGCCATGATAAAGATCACGATCTTGTATCTGCTAATTTTTAAAAATATATTTCTGATCAGGTCCTGAGTAGTCACGCTATCTATTTTATATATTTAAAAATAAGGCCTGTTATCACCACCGGCACTGCTGCCACCAGGATGTTTTTACCAAAGTCTGCCATATCCTGGCCCTGAGGTTTTAATGGAACCGTAACAATGGAACCTTCTTCCACTTTAGGATAGAAATGGAAAAATAAAAAGTTCCTGGTGCGTTTACTTCTGCCATTGGCATAGGTAACAAATATTCTTCTTCTCCACGGCCTTGTGGCAAAACCACCTGCTTTATCAATATAATAGGTAAGTTTTTTATGTTCTTTATCAAACGCAACTTTCAATGGTGATTGTACAGAACCCTGTACAGAAATGAAAGGATTGATCTCCGGAACAAACACCATATCATCTTCCTGTAAAATGATATCGTATTTGGATTTTTTATTTTTCAGTGCATTATAAAGATCTATACTCACGGGTTCATCCAGTTGTTTTAGACTGCTTGGCAAACTGTCGAAAATCGGCATTCCTGTTGAATCCAGCTTTGGACGTACCACAATTTTCTCCCTTAAAAATTCATTCTTTTTACGGAATAACACAGCACCGGAAATATTTGCATTATCTTTTAATCCTCCCGCTCTTTCTATATAAGATGAAAGTCTTTCATACTGATCCAGTCTTGGATATTTCCCCGGATATTTTACCAGTCCCTGCAACTCTATATTCTGCTGTAATTCAAATGTTGGATTTTTTCTTACATAAACCTGGTCGAAAGGACGAAGCAATACAGTAGATGCAACAGAATCAAGTTTCAGATTGGGAAGAATAGAAAATGCACGTACGATTGTTCGGGTAGGTTTCAAACCTTTCATAGCGGAATCAATATCAACGATACTGGAAATTTCCAGTCTTCCGAATTCAGCAGATGGTTTGATACCACCGGATAAATACAACAGATCCTGGAGCGTCATACCACCATATTTACGAATACGTCCTTCCCTTCTGATCTCACCTGAGATCTCCACAAATTGTGCATCTGAAAAATCGCTTTGTGCAAATAACTGGATTACATCATTGGGCTGCAGCTGAACATTATTGCTGCTGGAAATATTGGAGATATCAGATAAATTGATTTCCAGTCTTTCACTCTGAAGATTGGTGGAATCACCGGCGCCTCTGAAGATATAGGCTCTTTGTAAATACGTATTTTTTGTAACACCTCCTGCACGGTTGATCACATCGAACAACCTGTCGCCCGGCCTTAATTCATAAAAATTAGGATAGGTAACTTCTCCCCTCAATTCCACTTTGTTGGAAATGCCGGTCTTGATAATGTCCACTCTTACCACATCACCATCTTCCAGCATGAAATCCTGTTGCGACATTTTTAAAATAGCGTTCGCATTCACATCCCGCTGAACCTGTTTTTCATTTTCGGTTCTCATCACTTTCATGGCAGAGGCAAGTGCTTCTGCTTTCAATCCGCCGGAATAACTGAGTAATGCTTTTACACCTTCCTCTTTTTTTAACTGGTAAAACATCGGTCTTCTGAACTGACCTGTGGCCATCACTTTTTTCTCTACCACACCAACAATAATGAAGTCATTGTTCTGCAGGTAAATGTGTTTTCCAAAATCACCGCTGTTCAGATATTTGTATACATCCAGTTCATCAATAACACGTCCGTTTCTTTTTATTTTGATAGACCTGAGGTTTCCTAATTCCGTTACACCACCTGCCATGGCTATCACATAGAATGCATTGGAAAATGCAGACACGGTAACCGGACCAGCGTTGTTCACTTCACCCACCACATTTATGTTGATGCTGCGTGGCTGACCCAGTGAAACAGAAATATTGGTTCCGCCCGGCACTACACCTCTGAATCTTGAATTAATGACAGAACGTGCATTTTCAAAAGTTAAACCCTGAACATTTATTTTTCCAAGTCCTTGCGGGAATATAGAACCATCCCTTGCCACAACATAAGTTTCCTGGAATTCTGCGGCACCCCATAAAGCCACCGTAATATTATCACCA
>JANNZE010000193.1:0-3924 GCA_031410455.1 Chitinophagaceae bacterium
CTTTGCAATTGTTGAATCTTATGATTACAACATTCGTCTTTGCTATCCTCAGGTTGGCTTTTTTTACTTAAATTAATTTCATGACTATTAAGCCTGCTTTGCGGATTTTTTGAATGATCATGCCGTTTACCATCTTTATGAATATGTACAGCAGCGTTCGTATTTTTTTGATGATGATCTGATTTAAAACCTGTATTAATTCCAACAGTACATGCTATTCCAATAAAAGTATTTGATAAAAATACCAATAAAAGGAAAAAAGCTTTAAATCGTATGGAGTTGTAGGTTTTCAAAACTATGCTTATAATAGATTTCAAGTTACTACCTTTTTATTTCTTAAAACTACTAAATGTGTTTTATAAGTTCATGCAATCAGACTCTGCAACCAACTTTTTGAAATATTTAGCAATACTTTTTTAATTTAATTGAATAATTAAAAAACTGATTAAAAAGGATTGAAGCCTTATAATAAAATATTATTGAATCGTTTCGGTCACCTTACCGCAAGTGAGCATGGAATTTCCATAATATGGATTTTTAATAGCGGTTTCATTACTTAACCAGTACGCTTTTTTCATAGGGCAATACTGTACAAAAACCGGGTTTGAGCTCATTTTAAGCGCTTTTGCGATCTCTATCATATCTGAAGAAAAATTGACAAATATTTGTCTTTGCGATTTGATATCCTTAGCCTCTGCTATGGAAGTTGCATTTTTTACCAATGACTGAACATTTGATTCTGAGATCAACTGGTTAGAGACATCATTTATTGTTTTTGCAAACAATGCAGCACTTTCTGAAGCTGCTGTATTATTTCCGGCTACCAAAGCATTTTTGATCGTATAATAAGATACTAACAACTTATTGAACCGTGAAGTTTGAGCAGAATCCTGTGCAAAAGTATTGGTGACAAATGTTGTAAGAAAAAATGCAAACATTGTGATGGATCTTATAACAACTATTGTATTCTGCCGAATTATATTTTTCATATATTCTGTTTTTAAAGTTTTAAAATGTTTATCAATTAAGTCTTTCTGCTTTATATCCTGCTTCTCTAACCATGCTTATCAGTTTTTCTTCAGAAATTGTTTCTGTTTCTACAGTTAAAATTTTATGAGGATCCTGCACATTCACCTCCCAACGCTTGATATTTTTATCGGCTTCCAATGCAGGTTTGATCTTAGCTATACAACTTCCGCACATGATATTTGTTTTGAATTGATATTTCATATTTTTTATTTTAAGCAAAGTTCAACTATTGCAAAATTTTATTTGTACAGTATTAAGGAAAGTTGTTACAACTAATTGTTACAAATTCACCCATTTCAATCTTAAGCTATTAGATACCACACTCACACTGCTCAATGCCATAGCAGCACCTGCAATCATAGGGCTGAGTAAGAAACCGGTAAAAGGGTACAGAACTCCTGCCGCAACCGGTATTCCGATAATATTGTAAATGAACGCCCAGAAAAGATTCTGGCGTATGGTGTTCACCGTTTTACCTGACAAGCGAATGGCTTTGGCTATTTTAGAAAGGTCGGAAGAAATGATAGTCATTTTCGCCACATCCATTGCGATGTCACTTCCTTTTCCCATCGCTATACTAACATCGGCCTGGGCCAGCGCATTGCTGTCGTTAATACCATCTCCCACCATGGCTACCAACTTTCCCTGTTGTTGTAATGATAAAACGAAAGCGGCTTTATCTGCTGGCAATACTTCTGCTTTGTAATGCAGAATGCCCGCCTGCTCTGCAATTGATTTTGCAGTGTGCCGGTTATCGCCGGTAAGCATATAAACCTCTATACCTGCATCCTGTAATTCCTTTACAGCCTGAACAGAGTTGGGTTTTATTTTATCGGTAATGGAAATCGCTGCGAGTGTATTTAAATTATCAGCCAGCCATATAACTGTTTGTGCTTTCGTCAGCCATTCATCCGCAACTTTTTGCAAAGTAGGATCTGTCACAATATTCTGTGCCTGCAGCAGCAAAGGACTTCCCAGGAAATACGTATTTTCTTCATAGCGTAATTTCACGCCTTTACCAGTTATGCTTTCAAATTCTTCAATGGGATGTGACGAAACATTTTTGTTTTTGAAATAACGAACCACCGCTTCTGCTAAAGGATGTTCCGATTTTTGTTCTATACTAAGTAGCAATGCAGCTAAATTATTTTGATTGACACCGTCAACCCATTCTATTGCTACCAACTCCGGTTTACCTTCTGTAATCGTTCCTGTTTTATCCAGCACAATGGCATTTATATTTCTTGACAACTCCAGGCTTTCAGCATCTTTTATTAATATTCCATTCTCTGCTCCTTTACCCACACCTGCCATGATTGCAGTTGGTGTTGCAAGGCCTAATGCACATGGACAGGCGATTACTAAAACCGTAACCAATGCCAGCAGACCATGTGTAAATCCGTTTTCTCCACCCAGCAATACCCACGCAACAAAACTGAGGATGGCAATGAGGATCACAATGGGAACAAAAATGCCGGCGATTTTATCTACCATTTTTTGTACCGGTGCCTTGCTACCCTGTGCTTCCTGAACCATTTTTATGATCTGTGCTAAAAGTGTGTCGCTACCAATTTTATGAGCTATAAATTGAAAACTTCCTTTTTGGTTGATCGTACCGGCAAAAACCTCATCATCAATTTTCTTTTCAACAGGAACAGGCTCGCCACTGATCATACTTTCATCCACAAAAGAAGATCCTGTACTTACCTTACCATCTACTGCGATCTTTTCACCTGGTTTAACCAAAATTGTATCACCCAATTTAATAGAAGCAATCGGCATTTCCATTGGATGACCGCCATGATGTATGACCGTAACAACTTTAGGTTGCAGGCCCATTAATTTTTTTATTGCAGAGGAAGTATTCCCTTTTGCTTTTTCTTCCAGCATTTTTCCCAGAAGAATAAATGCAATTACAACAGCAGCAGCCTCAAAATACACATGCGCATGTAATCCTTTGCTGTGCCAGAATTGCGGGTACACCGTATTGAAAGCACTAAATACATATGCAACACCGGTACTCAATGCAACAAGTGTATCCATGTTTGCTGAACGATGTTTCAATTGCTTCCATGCACCTGAAAAGAATTGTTTACCAAAAACAAAGATCACTGGTGTAGATAAAGCCCACATGATATAATTGGCGTAAGGAATATCCATGAAAACCATTCCGATCAACACAATAGGAAGGGACAAAACAATAGAACTTACAGTTCGGGTTCTTAGTGTATTAAATTTTTTACGCTGCACATCTTCCAGCACATCCTTAGCATTTTCACTTTCATCTATCATAAGATCATATCCGATACTCCGTAAAGCTGCCTGTAATTGATGCGGATCGGTTAAGGTGGGAACATATTCAATATTTGCGATGGCATTGGCATAATTCACTACCACTTTTATAACGCCCGGTGTATTCTGTAAAACAATTTCAGAGCTGGATGCACAGGAGGCGCAGCTCATGTTAAGCACCGGAAAGATTTTCTTTACTGTATCTACATCATATCCAAGATCCCTTATCGCCTTTACTGCTTTGGGTATAATTGAAATTTGATCATCTGTAGTGATCAACGCACGGTTATTATTCAGTTCAACTTTATGTTGAGAAATGCCTTCGATTTTTTGCAAACCTTTATCTATAATTAAAGCACAGTGCTCACTATCCATACCTGATAAAGGAAGGCTTACGGTAACCGGTTCTTTATTCATCTTTAGAATTAATTAAAACAAAGTTGAGAACAAAAAAAACGCTAAGTGTACAGTATTATGGAAAGAATGTACAGATAAATGAAAATGGCGTGGAACAGCTCTTACACATTGTCAATTGACTTACGCTCAACAGCACCTATTTGCTTGAATTGAGAGGGTGTCATACCTGTTAGTTTTTTGAATTGA
>JANNZE010000194.1:0-7157 GCA_031410455.1 Chitinophagaceae bacterium
CAAAAGGAAAGATCACCGGCGAATTATATGTATTGAAAGATGCAGATATGTTTAACTGGGCTATTTGCCAGCTGGATGATTATGAAGGAGTAAATGTAGAACCGGGAGAAATTCCAAAATACAGAAGAGACCTTGCTACAACCAATAAAAACGGGCAGCCGGTAAAAGCATGGATATACTGGTATAACCTTCCCATTTCAAATCTGATGACGCTGCCGGCTGATGAAGTAACCCTGCTTTTGAATAAACTGAATCAGTAGGGTGATGAGAGATAAAATATATTTTCTTTCAGATTTCCATCTCGGTGCGCCCAATAAAGAGATCAGCCTGATCAGGGAAAAAAAAATCATTCGCTTCCTGGATGAGATCAGGAAAGATGCAAAAGAAATTTTTTTATTAGGCGATATGTTCGACTTCTGGTTCGAATATAAACGCGTTGTTCCCAAAGGATATGTAAGGTTGTTGGGTAAACTCGCTGAACTTACAGACGAAGGAATTATCATTCATTTTTTTGTAGGCAATCATGATATGTGGATGAAAGATTATTTTCAGACGGAACTCAACATCAAAGTATATTATCATCCGCAGGATTTTATTTTCAATGGCAGTAAGTTTCACATAGCACATGGTGATGGATTAGGCCCCGGTGACCAGGGATATAAAATGATCAAAAAAATATTCCGCAGCCCTGTCAGCCAGTGGATGTTCGGATTATTACCGCCCAATATCGGGATCGGAATGGCTGATTTTTTCAGTAGGAAAAGCAGGGAAAAAACAGGTCAGACTGATGAAATATTTTTAGGGGAAGACAAGGAATGGCTTGTGATCTATTGCAAAGAAGTATTGCAAAAAACACATTACGATTTTATGGTTTTTGGTCACAGGCATTTACCGCTTGACCTGGAAATAAAAGATGGCAGCCGCTACATCAACCTTGGCGACTGGATTAAATACAACAGCTATGCAGTGCTGGATAAAGATGGATTAACTTTAAAGTATCACCAGCAAATTTGAAAAAAATAATTTCATACCTAATTATATTATGTTGCTGCAATTTCACTTTTGCCCAGGACATGATTTCACAGGACAGTTTTAAATTATTGAATATCGTTCCCGGAAATTTTAATTCGCTGGAAGTGGATGCCACCGGAAATATTTACCTCATAACATCGGGCAATCAATTAAAAAAAATAAATGCTGACGGAGATTCCATTGCCGTTTTCAATGATGTACGACGTTATGGAAATGTGAGTTATATAGATGTAAGCAATCCATTAAAAACACTGGTGTATTATAAAAATTACAGCACCATCGTTATTCTCGATCGTTTACTCTCTGTACGGAATACACTGAACTTACGCAACCGCCAGATCTTCAGGGTAAATGCAGTTACAACATCTTATGATAATAATCTGTGGATATTTGATGAACAGGAACTGAAACTGAAAAAGATAAATGAAACGGGAAAATTACTTTTAGAAAGCAATGATCTCCGTTTACAGATTGATAAAATTCCCTCTGCAGTTTTTTTAACAGATGTAGAGAACACCATTTACCTATATGACCCTGAGCAGGGACTATTCCTGTTTGATCAGTATGCTGCTTATAAATATATGCTGCCTTACAATCACTGGACATCAGTATCTGTTGGCAATAATAAATTACTTGGAATCAGTCAGAATAAACTGAACATTTTTGATATGGTCACAAAAAACCTGCGCACCATTTCACTTCCTGAAACATTCATAAAGGCCGATATCCTCCGTGTGGTAAATAACAGGTTATACGTTTTGTACAAAGACAATCTTTGTATTTACGGTTTACCATAATCTTCTCTTCAAATTGTAATTTTAGATATGAATT
Source organism: Chitinophagaceae bacterium (assembly GCA_031410455.1). Taxonomy (GTDB): domain Bacteria; phylum Bacteroidota; class Bacteroidia; order Chitinophagales; family Chitinophagaceae; genus Ferruginibacter. Next base: position 1,864 of record JANNZE010000194.1, read on the forward strand.
TTCTTGACGAGATCTTTTTAGACAATACATTCAGGGCTTACTTTATTGTTTTCCTGAGCATATTTTTAATTCTTATCTTAAGAAAATTCCTCTCCCGGTATATCGCTATATTATTATGTAAGTTGCTCGCTTTCTTCGGAACACAAATAGAAAGAAAAACATTTATTGCACTTATCACTAAACCATTAAGCTGGCTGATAGTGATCGTTTCAGCGGTACTCATCATCGACAAACTGAATTTTCCTGCAGAATGGGAATACAGTATTTATGGTGTCTCTACAGAAACCATCCTGGAGAAGACAGGGATCATCCTCATCATCATCAGTTTTATAAAATGCCTTTTGAGTATCGTTGATTTCATCGCATTATTCCTGAAAGAAAAGGCCGGTACTACAAAAGCAAAAGGAGATGATCAGCTGATCGTTTTCTTCCGTGATTTTTTAAAAGTGGTGTTAACGATCGCAGGAATTTTATTATTGATAAAAGCAGGTTTTAACCAGAACGTTGGCACTTTACTCACAGGATTAAGTATTGTAGGTGCGGCACTGGCACTGGCTGCAAAAGAAAGCCTGGAAAACCTGATAGCATCCTTCATCATTTTTTTTGACAAACCTTTTTATGTGGGCGATTACCTGAAAGTGAACAATGTTTCCGGTCGTGTAGAAAAAATTGGTTTACGCAGTACAAGGATACGTACGGGTGAAAAAACACTGATCACGGTGCCAAACAAGCAAATGGTGGACAGTATCGTAGATAACTGGAGTATGCGTACACACCACCGCACTGAAGTAAAAATTGAACTGAACAATAATATCAGCAGTGAAACATTACAAACCATCATTAATGAAGTGCGTTCTTTATTTACAGCAAACCCTGACGTTTCGCGTTCTCATGTTTTCTTTTCAGAGCATCAGCGCAATGCAGAGATCATTACCGTTGAATATTTCAACACCACCACATCGGTTGATCAACTGAATGAACTACGTGCAGGCATCAACATGAAAATCAAAAAAATTATTGAAAAATATAATCTGGATATGCCCGTACCGGTTCCGGTTGTAAACGTACAAAACAACGAGCCGCTGCCACCTAAAAAAGATACGCTTATTTAATCAGCAACGCCGCCAGTTCTGCATCCCATTTGCCAGTTGTTCCGTATTCCACGATACGACCGGTCTCCTTCCCATTTTTCATAACAATAATGGTGGGAACATTTGTGATACCAAAAGCAGCGGCAATATTGCCCAGCGTTTTTTTGGAACGGTCCACTCCATAAAAAGTGATATGATCATCCGGGAATCCGGTTTGTTCCTGCAGGGAAAAAAACTTCGGTAAAATATTTTGAGTGTCTTCGCACCATGTGCCGCCAAAAATCACGAATTGTACATTTTTCTTTGCAGAGTCCATGGCTGCTATTACAGAAGGATCAGGTGTATAACCCTTTGCACTATTGGTATACCATGGAAATACAGCCGCCTGGTTAATGATCGCATATTTAGTGATCATCCCATTCAGAATGGTAGTGGTGCCGTCAATGGTAGATGTATAGGGAGTTTGTGCGGAAGCAGACAAGGTCAGCATCACAGCAATAGCTAAGATCAAATGTTTCATAGATTCGTTTTTAATTCCTGTAGAAAACCTTTTAATTTTTTCAGTGATTCGATCATTGAAAATTTTTCATCTGATTTTTTATTCTTCTTTAAAAATTCCTTTGCGCCTTCTATCGTATATTTTCTTTCTCTCAGCAAATGATGAATGAGCTGGAGGTTTTTTACATCTTCCGGCCTGAAGAACCTGTCACCTTTTCCATTCTTTTTCGGTTTCAGAATGGTGAATTCATTTTCCCAGAACCTGATCAGTGATGCATTCACTTTAAACATGGCAGATACTGCGCCAATACTGTAATATCTTTTCTGAAAAAGAATTTCATCTTCCGGGACTTCCACCAGGTGAAGCGTGGAGTTCATATCACTGATCTTCATTCTTCCCCGTGTGGATTTTTTCGGAAGCGTTTCTTCCGGTTCTGCAGCTATGAAAGTGGTATCCAGGTCTATCACTTCTATCACCTCCGGCTTCTGAAGTTTCAGCTCAGCTACAGGCGGAACAACCTTCTCTGGCTGTGGCTGCTCTTCAGGCTGATCGAAATCGAATGTGGATTGCTTTAATGGCATACTCTAAATTAATCAAAACTTTTTGCACTTCCCGTAGCGGCAATTTTCAACAACTGATCATATTGTTCTGCATTCAGGTCGTTATAAAAGAAGTAAACAGGGTTAACTTCATTTCCGTTCACATGCACTTCGTAGTGACAGTGCGGCCCGGTGCTTTTACCGGTATTACCCACCCAGCCGATGATCTCCCCTCTTTTAACTCTCTGGCCATTTCTTACTTTTATACGGAACATATGTCCATATAACGTCTGATAACCATACCCATGGTTGATCTTTACATGATTACCAAATCCACCTTCCACCTTTCCGGCGAAGATCACATTTCCATCCCCGGTGGCATAAATAGGTGTTCCCTGCGGAGCTGTAAAATCAAGGCCTTTGTGCATTTTTGGTGTTCCGTAAACAGGATCGATACGCATACCGAAACCGCTGGCAATCCTGCTGAGCTGTTTATTGGAAACCGGTTGAATGGCAGGTATGCTGGCTAATTTGATGTCCTGGTTGCGGATCAGTTTAGAGATCTCGTCATAACTTTTGAACTGGTAACTGATGCGGGCTTTCATGTTATTAAGCTGGGATACAATATTCTTTCCCAGTTCATCGTCGTCGATTTCTTTGATCTTTTCCACTTCCATTTTGTTCTCCATCAGTTTTGCCCTGGCACTGTCGGGCAAAGGATTGGCTTCAAAAATACTCCTGTACACCTCATTATCTCTCTTTTCCAGTGAAGCCAGTTCAATTTCCATGTCTTTTACTTTACCCTGGATATTATTATAATTTTCCTTCAGCAATGTATAGCGGCGGTTGGCCTCCAGGTCCTGCGGTTTAGGAAAAAAACGGTTGTAAACATAAATCACCAGTGCTGAACTAACCAGTAAAGCAGATATGAACCCAAAGAAACGCAGCAACTTTACCCGAAGCGGCGTAACCAGTTTTTCATACCTCAGCGTATGGGTATTATAGAAGTATTTAATTTTCTTCATAATGTATGCTGCACCAGGTACTTTGAACCATTATGCAGACAAAAGTTGTTGACTCCTGTACCTCAAGGCTTGTACAACTTTATTACCTTTGAAAAAAATGAAGACAGGTCTACAAATATAACCTGATATCCTTCAAAATCATCATACCAGTCTTTTTGAAAATATGACACAAACCGCAGAGTTGACCAGCCAACAGACAGATTTTCTACCGGCAGCTATCATCAGAAAAATGTTTCTTGATTTTTTTAAAAGCAAGCAACACCTGATCGTTCCGTCAGCACCCATCGTTGTAAAAAATGATCCTACATTATTATTTACCAATGCGGGCATGAACCAGTTTAAGGATTATTTCCTGGGAAATAAAGTTCCCCCTTCCAAAAGAATTGCGGATACACAAAAATGTCTTCGTGTAAGCGGCAAGCACAATGACCTGGAAGAAGTTGGCGTGGACACCTATCATCACACCATGTTTGAAATGCTGGGCAACTGGAGCTTTGGCGATTATTTTAAAATTGAGGCCATCAACTGGTGCTGGGAACTTTTGACTGAAGTTTATAAGATTCCAAAAGACAGGTTGTATGTAACCGTATTTGAAGGTGATGAAAAAGAACACATTCCGAAATCGAACATTGCACTGGCCGAATGGAAAAAACTGGTGACGGAAGACAAGATCGTTTTTGGAAATAAGAAAGATAATTTCTGGGAAATGGGCGATACCGGGCCGTGCGGACCATGCAGTGAAGTGCATGTGGATGGCAGACCTGATGAAGAAAGAAAAATTATTCCCGGGCATGAACTGGTGAATAAAGATCATCCACAGGTGATCGAGATCTGGAACAATGTTTTTATACAGTACAACCGTAAAAAAGACGGAACGCTGGAACCGCTTCCTGCAACGCATGTGGATACAGGTATGGGCTTTGAAAGACTTGTTCGTGTGCTGCAGCAAAAACAAAGTAATTACGATACGGATGTTTTCAGCGGAACGATAAAAGAAACAGAAAAGATCACAGGAAAAACATATACAGCAGGTGATGATAAAACCAGTATTGCTTTTCGTGTGCTGGCAGATCATATACGTGCAATCGGTTTTACCATTGCAGACGGGCAGCTTCCTTCCAATACCGGCGCAGGTTATGTGATCAGGAGAATTTTAAGAAGAGCGGTTCGTTATTATTATACTTATCTCGAATACAAAAAACCATTGCTGCACCAGTTACTTCCGGTGATAGCGGTTCAATTTGAAGAAGTGTTTCCGGAATTATACCAGCAGCAGGATTTTGTGGGAAAAGTGATCCGGGAAGAAGAAGAATCTTTTTTACGTACACTGGAAAAAGGTTTGAAAAAAATGGATGAGATCATGGAAAATACATCCGATAAAATGATCAATGGTTCTGCTGCTTTTGAATTGTATGATACGTTTGGTTTTCCGATCGACCTTACAAGACTGATCGCATCTGAACAGCATTTCCAGATAGATGAAGCAGCATTTGAAACAGAGATGCAGCAGCAAAAAACAAGAAGCCGTGCTGCCACGGCACTGGATACCGGCGACTGGTTCAATATACATGATGGCCAGTCAACTTTTGTTGGATACGATCAACTCAGCGTTAATACAAAAATCCTTCGCTACCGCCAGGTGAAAGGTAAAGGAAAGGAATTGTTTCAGATCGTTCTGGAACAAACACCTTTTTATGCTGAAAGTGGCGGACAGGTAGGCGATTCTGGCGTATTGATGGTAAATGGAGAAACGATCCATATTGTGGATACTAAAAAAGAGAATGACCTGATCATACATTTTGCAGAAAACATTCCGCATGACCTCAGCGGAGAAGTACTTGCGATCGTTGATAAGGAACGCAGAAAAAATATCACGGTACATCATTCTGTAACGCATCTCATGCACGCCGCATTACGTTCCGTTTTAGGAAATCATGTTGCACAAAAAGGAAGCCTGGTGAATGATGAAAATCTTCGTTTTGACTTTTCTCATTTTGCAAAAGTTTCTGATATTGAAATTAAATTGGTAGAGAAAACCGTAAATGAAAAAATCCGCCAGAACATTCCGGTTGTAATAAAATCGATGAATAAAGAAGAAGCCGTTGCTTCTGGTGCAATGGCTTTGTTCGGTGAGAAATAT
>JANNZE010000195.1:0-9124 GCA_031410455.1 Chitinophagaceae bacterium
CAGTGAATCCAGTTGTTTGCCCATTTCCGAAGCTGCATTGAATAAACGTGCTACGAATCCATCCAGAAAATCAACAACTGCGGCAATACCAATACACAAGGAAGCCATCCATAATTTTTCCTGCATGGCAATCAGCTGAGAACCTTCCTCATTATATTGTATGGTAATGCCATTCTGCAAAATAAAAATAATGGCAAGGCATCCGAAGACAAGATTCAATAATGTAAAAAGATTAGGGATCTGTTTCATGTATCTATTAATATTATCTCAGCTTATTTTTTCATCATTCGTTCGATCTCCTCTGCGGTGATCGGAATATTTTTCATCAGATCAATATTTCCGTTTTTGGTGATCCAGAAATTATTTTCAATCCTGATGCCCATTTGTTCTTCTTCAATATAAATTCCCGGCTCAATGGTAAATACCATTCCTGCTTTAACCGGTTCAGTACGTGTTCCAATATCGTGCACATCTATTCCCAGATGATGTGAAATGCCATGGTATAAATATTTCCTGTACGCCTTGTTTTCAGGATCTTCATTTTTCACATCTGCTTTGGTGATCAATCCGATTTTCTGGAAAATTTTTGTAGCTTCTTCTCCAACCTTCTCTGTATAATCAATGATACTGATGCCCGGTTTAAGAATAGAGGCTGCGTATTTATGCAAATGAAGACATGCATTGTATATTTCTTTCTGACGTTTGCTGAATTTACCATTCACTGGAACGGTCCTGGTTAGATCGGCGCAATAACCGCCGTATTCCGCCCCAAAATCCATCAGCAGCAGTTCGCCATCTTTACATTCCTGGTTATTCTCCACATAATGCAAAGTTCTGGCTCTGTCGCCGCTGGCAATAATGGAACCATAGGCCTGCCCTGTTGCCCGCTGGCTTAAAAAAGAATGAAATATCTCCGCCTCAATTTCATATTCCATCACACCCGAGCGAATGAACTTCAATAATCTCCTGAAAGTACTTTCTGTGATGTTAATTGCTGTTTGCATCACCTCTACTTCCAGCGGTGTTTTAATGGCCCGCAGTTCTTTTAATAATCTTGCACTTCTTTTAAAATTATGCAACGGGTAGCGTTGCCGCATTTGTTCTGCAAAACGATAATCTCTTACCTGAATCAGATTTGCCTTACGGTCATTCTCATTGGAATTCAGGTAAATACTTTCTGCCAGATGTATCCATGGCTGCAATAAACCATCTATTACGTCCAGCCAAACTATGGTTTTTATTCCGGATATAGCCTGTGCTTCCTGAATACGCAACCGATGACCATCCCATTTTTCTTTTAATTCGTTGGGGCGCACCAGTACCAGCACCTCCCGGTATTTCGGATCCGGATTATCAGGAAACAATACCAGCATAGAATCTTCCTGCTCGATACCCGTTAACCAGAAAAGATCAGCATTTTGTTTGAACTTATGAATCGCATCGCCGTTGGTAGGCAATTCATCGTTACTGTTAAATACAGCAATGGAATTATTTTCCATTTTACCGGTGAATCTTTTGCGGTTCTGTATGAAGATCTGAGAATTTAATGGTAGATATTTCATATTTATATATTATGTTCTGCTAAAGTTTGCAATATAGTGTTTAAAAATTTTTAGATCTGTGTTTACCTTCAAAATAACACGGATGTTAATACATGCTGAAAGACGGTAAAAAATAATGATAAATTGTTTTTAAATACGTGAAATCTTAACTTCGCAGCCTTAACATTTGTCAACTAAAAGCTTGCTATGTCAGTTACAACTATGCCTGTTCTATCAGCAACAGCATTAAAAAAACTTGGTTTTGATATCAAACACCAGGTTCATTATCAACTAAGTCCTTCAGAATTAAGCGATCAAACAGTTCAAAGAGGCGAAGGTGTGTTAAATGACACCGGAGCTTTGGTGATCAAAACCGGCGAATTCACCGGAAGAAGTCCAAAAGATAAATTTATTGTAAAGGACGCCATCACAGCAGATACTGTTCACTGGAACGATTTCAATATTCCGATCGAGGAAAAATATTTCGATCAGTTGTTACACAAAGTAACAGCTTATCTTTCTGAAAAAGAGATATGGGTTCGCGACAGCTATGCTTGCGCAGATCCTGCATACAGGCTAAATATCCGTGTGGTGAATGAAAATCCATGGAGCAATTTATTTGCCTCTAATATGTTCCTTCGCCCAACTGAAGATGAACTGGAATCTTTTGAACCGGAGTGGCACATCATACAGGCTCCCGGATTCAAAGCTGATAAAGCGTTGGACGGCACTCGTCAGCATAATTTTGCCATCGTGAGTTTCACAAAAAAAATGATCATTATCGGCGGTACTGGATATACAGGTGAAATGAAAAAAGGAATTTTCACCATCCTGAATTACATCCTGCCTCAGCAAAAAAATGTTTTAAGTATGCATTGCTCGGCTAATATGGGCAATGATGGCGATACGGCTATTTTCTTCGGACTGAGCGGAACCGGCAAAACAACATTAAGTGCAGATCCAAACCGCCACCTTATCGGAGACGATGAACATGGCTGGACAAACGATTCCGTTTTCAATTTTGAAGGTGGATGTTATGCAAAGACCATAGACCTGAGTGAAGAAAAAGAACCGGAAATTTTCAGAGCGATCCGTCCGGGTGCACTGGTTGAAAATATCACGTTCCTTAAAGACACTAACCAGATTGATTTTGCAAGTAAGGAGATCACGGAAAATACAAGAGTAAGCTATCCTTTGTCGTTCATCAGCAATGCGCTGGAACCATCCATTGGAAAAACACCGAAAAATATTTTCTTCTTAACTGCAGATGCCTATGGTATTTTACCTCCGGTGAGTAAATTAACACCGGGCCAGGCGATGTACCAGTTCATCAGCGGTTATACTGCAAAAGTAGCTGGTACGGAAGCTGGTATTAAAGAACCTTCTTCTACTTTCAGTGCATGCTTCGGTGCTCCATTTCTTCCATTACATCCGGGACAATACGCGGAGATGCTGGGTAAGAAAATGAAAGAACACCAGGTGAACGTATGGATGATCAATACAGGCTGGAGCGGCGGACCCTACGGCATCGGACAAAGAATGAAACTTCCTTATACACGTGCTATGATCACTGCTGCACTGGAAGGTAAACTGGATAATGTAAATTTTGAAGCACATCCTGTTTTCGGAATGCTGATGCCAACTGAATGTGAGAACGTACCGTCTGAAATTTTAAATCCACGTAATACATGGGCTGATAAAAATGCATACGATATAAAAGCAAAAGACCTGGCAAACCAGTTCCGTAAGAATTTTGAAAAATATGCAAGTGGTGTGAGCGAAGAGATTTTAGCTGCTGCACCAAAAGTGGATTAAAAAAGAATAAAAAAAGAACAAAAAATATCCGGTCACTGAGCTTGTCAAAACCCGGTCACTGAGCTTGTCGAAGTGCCGGGTTTTTTATTTGATATCATTCAATCAAAATGCAATTTCAGGTATCTCTCCTTCGACGATCAGTTTCCCTTCTGTTTTTGCAACAATCTCTTCTACGGAAACGCCAGGAGCCCTTTCCATTAATTTAAAACCATCCGCTGTAACTTCTATCACCGCCAGGTCGCTAACAATTTTCTTTACGCAATTTTTTCCGGTGATGGGCAGTGTACAGTTATGCAATAATTTACTTTCTCCTTTAGGATTGGTATGCATCATTGCTACAATGATATTTTTGGCACTGGCAACCAGGTCCATAGCGCCGCCCATACCTTTCACCATTTTACCAGGAATCTTCCAATTGGCAATGTCACCATTTTCACTCACTTCCATGGCGCCCAATACAGTAAGATCCACTTTACCCGAACGGATCATTCCAAAACTCATAGCACTGTCAAAAAATGCTGAACCCGCGATGGTAGTGATCGTTTGTTTACCAGCATTGATCAGATCCGCATCTTCATTACCTTCTTCCGGAAATGGCCCCATGCCCAACAATCCATTTTCACTCTGAAGGATCACATCTACACCTTCCGGAATGTAATTGGCTACCAGTGTAGGAATTCCAATACCAAGGTTTACATAAAAGCCGTCCTGTAATTCGCGTGCTATTCTTTGTGCGATCTGATGTTTGTCTAATGCCATAAAAATTTATTTAGAAACCTTTTTCCTGGTGGTGCGTTGCTCAATTCTTTTTTCGTAATTCTTTCCTTCAAATATGCGGTGTACGTAAATACCCGGCGTATGAATATGGTTAGGATCCAGTGAACCTGCAGGAACTAGTTCTTCCACCTCTGCAATCGTAATTTTTCCAGCCATGGCCATCAGAGGATTGAAATTCCGGGCTGTATCTTTAAAAACAAGATTTCCCATAGTATCTCCTTTCCATGCCTTCACGATGGCATAATCTGCATCAAAAGCCATTTCCAGTAAATATTCCTTCCCATTGAATATGCGTGTTTCTTTTCCTTCCGCTATTTCTGTTCCCACACCCGCCGGTGTAAAAATAGCAGGCATACCATAACCGGCCGCCATACAACGGGTGGCCAGTGTTCCCTGCGGTACAAGTTCCACTTCCAGTTCACCGGATAATAATTGCCTTTCGAATTCAGCATTTTCTCCCACATAGGAAGATATCATTTTCTTCACCTGCTTTTGTTGCAGCATCAACCCGATCCCGAAATCATCCACACCTGCATTATTACTGATACAGGTAAGCTGCATCAGTTTTTTTGCAACAATGGCTGCTATACAGTTTTCCGGAATACCGCATAATCCAAATCCTCCCAGCATTAAAGTGGCACCATCCCGGATATCTTCCACCGCAGATGCTGCATCCGTATATACTTTGTTCATCGTCTGATTTTATTGATTTGAATTTCGTTCTTTTTGGTTTGCCTTGCAAATATAGTATCCAGCAAAGGGTTCATCAATTCTGAACGGCTTGTATAATATTGATAATTCTCAAAAAAGATTTCTTTGCTGATATTGTATTTTGCAAAGATCTTTTTCAGAATTGCTGCATGCTCTTTCTCAATATTAATGGAAGAATCTTTCTTCAGATATTCACTCACATAAATATCGGCTTTGATATATTCCCACATCACCGCCTGCATTTTCTCAGGCGGAAGTATTTCCTTTTTTTTAGTACAGGAACAAATCAGCGTTAATAATAGAAGCAGTCGCATCATTTCTTCAGTTCATCCCGGTACCGGGTAGCATTTGTAAGGTCAAGTTTGGGAAGCAGTTCCATTGCCCTGGCTTTATCCGGAGGCAATGCTTTTGAAAATATTTTGATCAGTTCTGTTGCTTTTCCCTGGAAGAAAAACTGGTTGATCATGGTGTTGGGGTTGTCTGTATTAAAATTGCTCAATAGGTTCAATACATTCAGAATTTCAACTCTTGCTGCATTTTCATCTTCATAAAATTTATCCAGTCCCAGCCTGTAATAAATATAATAAACGTCATGCATGTTGGAATAGCGGCCATTCAGCATATTTTCAGTAAGCCAGTACCGGTTACGGACACCGTCAAAAGGTTTCCATCCGCCTATACCTCTGCCATCAGGTGCATTATTGATGATATTCTGTGCTTTTTGAAAATAGGGCTCGCCTGCTTTTTGTGAAAAGGATGCGGCATCAAATCCCAGGATCATATAAGCATAGTAGGCAAATAAGGCGGTTAAATTAGACACCAGCGCATCTGAACCACTTACCCTGTTTTCATTGAATTCCAGTTGCTGAAATTCAATATACTTGAATATTACATTCTCATCCTGGAAATTCACCAAAGGAGATAAATAAGAAGTATTGAAAACCGGCCTTGCAGCCTGTATCATCATACTGGCTTTATATACATTCGGATCATCTGTGAGTTCGAGGTTAAGCAGAAAATTACAATCTATCTTTTCATTGGAAGCATAAGTATCTCCCGTCCATTTCCTGTTATTCAGAAAATTATTCAAAGCTGTTTGTAATGTTGTGAAGGTATTCCTGTTTACATTATTGCCAATTCGCTGAGTAACTACGCTTACGCGTGCATTCAGTTCCTGGGCATGCGATACCTGTAATACTAATAGGGATATTATGACCGCAATTATCTTATTCATGAATGTTGCATTATGGTAGTTACGATATCTTCCGCAACCTGTTTTTTTGATTTTGTTTCGAAATCGTATTGCTTTCCTTCCCTATGGAAGATGGTTATTTTATTGGTATCATATCCGAATCCTGCATTGGCATCACGTATTGAATTCATCACTATAAAATCCGCATTTTTTTTCTCCAGCTTCTGTTTTGCATAACCAACTTCATTTTCTGTTTCCAGCGCAAAGCCAACCAATATCTGACTACCAGATTTACGTTTACCTAAAGAAGCTAAAATATCATCTGTTTTCACCAGGCCTAACGTGAGTTCATCTGATGTTTTTTTAATTTTTTGCTCTGCAACATTTTCAGGTTTATAATCTGCAACGGCAGCACTTAGTACAGCTATATCCGTATCATTGAATACTTTATTAACTTCCTCCATCATTTGTGCAGCCGTTTGTACATGGTGTACAGCAATACCGGTAGGTGGAACATGCGCAGATGGACCCAGTATAAGTGTTACAGCAGCGCCCCGGTTTCGAAAACTTTCGGCTAAAGCGATACCCATTTTACCGGTAGAATGATTGCCTATAAAACGTACCGGGTCTATCGGTTCGTAAGTAGGCCCGGCAGTGATCAATACTTTTTTTCCTGAAAGACTTTGCGAAAGTTGAAAAAAATTGTTCAGCCAGCTGATGATATTTTCCGGCTCTGCCATTCTACCGGGGCCAAAAAGCCCACTGGCCAGTTCACCGTTGTCGACTGGAATTACCCTGTTTCCATATTGTTCCAGTGTAGCAATATTTTTTTTTGTGGAAGGATGCAGCCACATATCTTCATCCATAGCCGGAGCTACGGCAACAGGGCACGTTGCAGAGAGATATACCGCCATCAATAAATTATCGCAGGCACCAACGGCCATTTTGGAAAGCGTATTACAACTCAATGGTGCAATGAGCATAATATCTGCCCAACGGCCTAACATTACATGGTTTGACCATTCATCTTTTTCTGCTATCTCAGAAAGGACAGGATTTTTTGAAAGTGTAGAAAGGGTAAGTGGTGTAATAAAATTTTTAGAAGACGGCGTCATGATCACTCTCACCTCCGCACCAGCTTTTACCAACAGGCGAACCAGTGTTGCTGATTTATAAGCAGCGATACTTCCCGAAATACCCAGAAGAATTTTCTTTCCTTTCAACATAAAAAAGACGGTTGATGAACAACCGTCGTAAAATTATAGTTTCTAAATGAAAATGTTTGCAAATATTAGCTGAAGAGGTCCTCATCATTTCTACGGAAATACACTTTGTCTTCCATAAATTCTGTAGTTGCCAGTAACGCCGGATTAGGCATTCTTTCGTAAGCACGGCTGATCTCGATCTGCTCTTTGTTTTCGTGGATTTCTTCCAGACTGTCTGTATGGCTGGCAAATTCTTCCAGTTTGTTGTGCAATTCTTCCTTAATGGTAATGTTGATCTGGTTGGCTCTTTTCGCAATAATGGCGATAGATTCATACAGATTACCTGTTTTATCTTTCATGTCAACTAATTTCTTTGGCTCTACAACACTGCTGGTATTAGAACTTAGCTGCCGACGAATTTTGCTCATTTTGTAACGCTTTAATATTATTAAGACTTAAATTTCTGAAACTTTCCACTTCTTTTGAAAGGTTGCTTCCCGGGTAGCGGTCATTAAAATCATTCACTTCTGTTATTACTTTTTCAAATCTTTCAATTTGTTTTTCAGTGATACTCAGTTTGGCGAAACGGTAATAGGATTTTACAACCATCAGTTTATATTCCTCCCCTTTATCAGATTCCGGATAACTGTTCATAAGATTTGTAAAAGCCAGCGCCGAAGCCCTGAAATTACCCATATCATAAAACAATTTTGAAGACCTGAATTCTTTTACTTCCAGTTTTTTCCTTGACAGATCAATTATATCTGAAGCTTCCTTTACCCTGGGTGATCCGGGATGAATACTGATAAATGTCTGCATCATCTGCATGGCTTTCACCGTATTTACCTGTTCCAGTTCAATCTTCGGAGATTGCTTGTAGAAACTATAAGCTCTCATATAATCGATCTCCTCAGCCTTACTGCTCGTTGGAAAAACCTCTAAATATCCTTTGAATAAATTTTCAGCATCCCTGTATAAACCCTGGTTATAAAAGCAGTATGCATACTTATAATACAGTTCCTCAAATTTCTGATTGCCTTTATAAACCGGGAATAACTCTTCATACAATTGCTGGGCATAACGGTATTTCTTTTTAGCGAAATATTCGTCGGCCTTTGCCAATTTATACTCTACATCTTTACTTTTCTGAACTTTTGCAAATTTATTGCAAGAAGAAAATGCCAATAAAAGACAAATAGATGCAACTAAAACTGTTATTCCTCTCATACAGAACGGCGAAATTAATGAATTTCTGCTAAAAGTGGTTCATTCCTTCAAATTATTCAAAGTTAAACCGTTAATGTAAACATAAAGAAACCCTCCATTGGGGAGGGTTTCTTTTATTAATCAATTAAGAAAGTTATGATTACGGGCATTTAACATCAACCGCATTCTTTTCGCCACCACCAATTTCGCAATTGTTAGTGATTCTGTCTGCGCTGATTCCTTCTTTTTCAATCAGGTATCTTCTTGCAGCTTCTAATCTCTTCTGGCAATTTGCCTGAGATGCTTTGGATGCTTCCGGATATCCTGTAAGAATGATCGCGCAAGTTGGATTTGCTTTCATTTTTGCAGCGACAGTGGCCAACAATGCACGTGTATTGGCACTCAACGATGAATTGTTGTTGGAAAATGTCATGGTTGGATAGTTGCAATCACATACAACAACAGCTGCAGAGTCTCTGTTTTTGCAGCACTCAGGATCAGGGCAAGTACCAACACCGTCTGCATTTACAGGCTGACAAGTTGTAGGTGTGATCAATTCTTTATCCTTACAATCAGGTACTCCGTCACCATCTGTATCTCTTGAAACACCATGAGTATCAACAGGGCAACCTGCTGGTGTATTCGGTTCTCTGTCTAACTGGTCAATAACTCCGTCG
>JANNZE010000196.1:0-2424 GCA_031410455.1 Chitinophagaceae bacterium
TATGGCTTGGCCAAGCAGTTGGAATACTATTTCCCAAACTGACGGCAACACCCAGCGTTGGTGGAAATGCCTTTTGAAACAACTTTTGGAAAGATGGACAATATTATTTACTTTGATTTAAAATTCGTTTTTATGATTATGAAAAGAACTTCAATATCAATTAGAATTGTATTTAATTTATTAAGCTCAATTTTATTTCTTTTCAGTTGCACAAAAACTGAAAATATAATAAACAATTCTAATGATAGTAATATACATAAGGTTGCTGGAAGGACAGGAAACGATATATCTTATGTAGAAGGTTCAAATACTATATTAGGGGAAAGAAAGAAAAATCCATACACTGTTGAAAATATGACTACAGCTTGGCATAATTTAGCAAATCAAGGAATTTCTACACATTCAAATGCATCAGTCTATGTTTCTCATTTTTATGTGAAGTTTTCGCCTCGAAACTCTGAAGAGTATGAAATACTACACGATGATACTACTTTAGCTTTTTCAGATTATCCAATTGAAAGTGAAATAGTTCAAAATGGAGATTATTACCATGACCCATCACTTGATGACAGTATTCCAACATATCAGTACACAGCTGTTCCAATAGATTATAAATTTCCCGAAGGAATTGAATATGAAATTTTGGATAATCTTTATATTCCTGAATCCGATCCAATATTTCAGTATGAAAACGGAGGAGATGAGGATTGCTTTGTAGACAAACTACTTAATGAAGTTTATTCTATAACAGGGAATGATGAAGACATAATTGATTTGAGTGATTGCAATGATAATTCGCCACAGCGTTGTTATATACCTGGTGGGAAGTTAAGGATTTTTGATACGAGGTTGTCAGAATGGATTGGAATGGAAGGTGTAAGAGTACAAGCACGAAGATGGTTTACATTTCGAAATGCATTTTCAGATTTTAATGGCGATTACAGAATGAAAAAATGTTTTAAGAGACCCTGCAACTATTCGATCTGGTTTGCAAGAGACAGGTTTGCAGTTAGGCACAATGTTGTAAATACAACGTTTTGGATCAATGGTCCTAAAATTAGAGGTGATTGGAACTATGATTTAAATAATAGTTATCAGCGTTTTGCAGGTCACGTGTTTCGTGGTGCTTTTAGGTATCAATATAAAGAAATAGGCGGCCTTGTTAGGCCAAACAGATGGCTTGGGCGTAGAAGCATTTATGTTGCTGTAGATGGTTTTAGTCACAATATTGGAACTGCCGGAGTAAATTGGACGACATTCCCTGTTATTAAAATCTAGAGATATAATGGTGATAGAAATGCAGAATCTGAAGCATCTTCTGACGAGGTTTTTACTACTACTTGTCACGAAACTGCACATACAACTCACGTTATAGTCATGAATGCTGGGCCTATACAATATTTGCAAGTAAGTAATCAAATTGTAGAAAGTTGGGCAGTTGCTCTTTCATGGTTTGTATCTCAAATAGAATATAATGATAGAGGTATTGGAGATTATGGGCTTGAATCTTATAGTCCTAATAATCCACCAAGAAGACCATGCCAATATGCCTATCAATATTGGAATCTTTCAATTGATAAAACATATACTAGTTTATTCATAAATATTGTGGATGATTTTAATGAGCGTAATCAAAATTTTCCAACTAGGGGAACTGGTGAAGTTGATGATAATGTGACTGGTTATTTTTTTGCAGATATTGAAAAAAATATATTAAAACATTCTTACGGAATAACTTCTTTAAGAAATAAACTCATAGAATATTTACCAAGTGGTGTTTCTGTTTCTGATTTAGATTTACTTTTATCTCATTATCAATAATAAATTACATGAAATCAAGTTTTTTTTGTTTTAGTTTAATAATACTATTTTTTTCTAGTTGTAAAAAAGATATAACTACAAAATATGAAGCTTTTATCCTTAATCAAACAGCAAATCATGCCATCAAGTTATCATTTTTTAAATCAGGTATACCATTCAATATCACCCTAAATCCTAATGATAGTTTAAAAATTGCTGATGGATTTGATTTCGGCACTATCACGGTTCCCGGTTTTTCTTCCAATTATTTTGGTGGGCCTAATGACTCAATAAATGTTATTTTTGATAATCAATATTTAGTTTCTCATTACTTTAATTCGCCTGCAAATTTATCTTCCAAATATTTACTATTTTCTTCATTAAGAAATTTAGGTAACCCTAATAGTTATATTTTTAATCGATATAATAATCTAAACTCTCATTATTATATTTTCACTGAGCAAGATTATTTAGATGCAAGATAAAATATAGGCACTTCCACCAACATGAGGCTTGACAGCAATTGCGGCTGTAGTGCAGATGGTCTGAACTTTTTGTTATAAATTCATCAGCGGTTAGCGCCATAAGCAGGCAAAATTTATGGCGCAGCCAGGCAGTTGGAAT
>JANNZE010000197.1:0-12359 GCA_031410455.1 Chitinophagaceae bacterium
GTTTTTTATCCCGGAGGAAGGTCAGATAAAAATATCATGTACGGATGATAAAGGCCGCAATAAAAATATCAGGATCGTTGTAAAGTATGTTGATTTATAATCATTCAGATAAATGAGAAACATACGTATCATGGCAGTACAAAAAAAACCGTCATGGTTTGTGCCTCACAAAACATGACGGTTTTTTAAAACGGAAATATTATTTTTTCATTTTCGGATGTACGATCTTCATTTCGTTGATCAGTCTTGTTGCACCGGCGAATTTATCTACAATAAAAAGTACATAGCGTATATCCACCATAATGTTACGGCAAATAGAAGGATCATAATTGATATCACTCATCGTGCCTTCCCACACTCTGTCAAAATTCAAACCTATTAAATTACCATAAGCATCCAAAGCAGGGCTCCCGGAATTTCCTCCGGTAGTATGATTGGTAGCTATAAAACAAACCGGCATTTTTCCATTCGAACCATAGCGTCCGTAATCTTTTGCATTATATAAACTGCGTAATTTTTCAGGTACATCAAATTCATAATCACCCGGTTTGTATTTTTCCATAACGCCATCAAGGTTGGTATAATAAGTATATTTTACTGCATCCCTGGCAGTATAACCTTTTACATTTCCAAAAGTAACACGTAAAGTGCTGTTGGCATCCGGATAAAATTTTCTCTCTTTCATTACATCCATCTGCGCCTGCATATATGTTCGTTGCAGTTTATTGATGCCTGCCTGCATCTCATTGTATTTCGACTGCGTGTTTAACTGATATATTTTCTGAATATCTGCGAATAATTGTACAACCGGAATGGAACGGATCTCCGCCACTGCTTCTGCTGGTGATTTTGCAAGGATGGCATTTAACTGAACCGAATCTGTTATCGGATTATTTGTATACAGTGACTGTGCTAATGCAGCGTTGTTTTCACTGGATGAAAGTGATCGGTTGAATGCAGGTGACACGAAAGGTGTTTCCTGGTGACTGTACATTTCCATCAGCACTTCAAATAATTTCTGATCTACGGCAGAATTATATTCATTCATCTGATCGTGAAGAAATGCAGAAGTTTGTGAAAGTCTTTTGTTATATCCAGCTTCGCCATCTTTTTCATAAGCACTGGCCAATGCATTCAGCTGCGCGGCAAAGCCTAACAGTTCCACTTTACCTATGATCTCCGAATAATAATCACGGGCAAGGCTGTAAGGTTTGATGTTGGTATAGGCAGTTTCCAGGTCTTTTAAAATAGAACCATATTTTTGTTTCCATTCCGGATTTGCCTCCACGCGCTTCTGAAATTCTGCTTCATACATTTTCTTTTTTCCTACACCATCCGTTCTGGTTAACCCTAACAATTCGCCCTGCCATTTTTTATAAGCGTTCTGTATACTTGCATATTTTGCGGCATATTGAATTTTAATACTTTCATCTTTGCGCATATAAGAATCAATTACCTGTAAAGCCCTGTTACGTATTGCAATCTTTGTAGGATCACTCACCGTCATGATCTGCTCTACTGCTGCACTGTGTAAATATTCGGTGGTTCTTCCCGGAAAACCAAATACCATTGTAAAATCTCCTTCGGCAATACCATCCAGTGAAATGTTCAGCGACTTCTTGGGTGTATAAGGAATGTTTTCTGTTGAATATTCTGCAGGTTTATTGTCTTTGGATGCATAAATACGGAACATAGAAAAATCTCCGGTGTGTCTTGGCCACACCCAGTTGTCGGTATCCTTCCCGAAATTACCAATAGATGAAGGAGGTGCACCTACCAGGCGTACATCGCGATAAGTTTCTGTGATAAAAAGATAATATTGATTGCCTTCAAAAAATCCTCTCACAAATCCATCCTGTGTACTTTCTTTTTTGGCGTTTTTTACAATGTCTGCAATGTTTTTATCAATAGCAGATTGTCTTTCTGTTTCTGACATGGATGTAGTTACACTTTTCATGGCCAGGTTACTAACGTCATCAATTCTTACAATGAACGTTGCAAACAGTCCTTTGTTCTGCAATTCGTCTTTATATTCTTTGGCCCAGAATCCGTCACGGATGTAATTGTTCTGGAGTGAAGAATGATTCTGAATTGCATCAAATCCGCAATGGTGGTTTGTAAGGATCAAACCTTTTGAAGAAATCAGTTCGCCTGTACAAAATCCGCCAAAACTTACGATGGCGTCTTTCAGGCTTCCTTTGTTGATACTATAAATATCTGCAGCACTGATCTTCATTCCTAAACTTTTCATCCGGCTTTCGTTCAGTTTTCCCAGAAGTTGCGGAAGCCACATTCCCTCATCTGCACGGGAGGCAGCACTCACAGAAATAAATAAAACAAGGATGATGTACCTGATTGATTTCATATTCATGTATTATTTTCTTTTAATGATTCTAATGCAGCCGAAACAATATTGCCGTTTTCCATATTCACCACAATATTTTCACCCGTTGTGGTGGATACAGTTATCCCGGTATAATCTATGGTCAACGGAAATTGTTTATGCGTTCTTTCCACCAGCGCCAGCGTTTGAACGGAAGCAGGCATGAGCTGCAATAACGGTTGTAACGCATATTGCATGGTTCTTCCGCTGTTTGCAACATCATCAATTAAAACGATGGTGCAGCCTTCCGGATTTTTCAATGGTGAAAATGAAATTTCCAGGGGCTTTTTTTTATTGATATAAAGTTCAATATTGTGAATTTCACCGGAATAAAATTCTTTCAGAAGTTTAGCAATGATTTTCGCGATCTGCGATCCGTTCTCTTTGATCCCTGCCAGAACAATTATAGGTGTTCCGGTATTTCTTTCTGCTATCTGGATGGCCATCCTGCGAAGTTTTTTTGCAGCCTGTTCTTTGTCAAGGATCAGTTGAGACGCCTCCATACTGTTATTGAAAGGTTTTTGATGATTTGAAAGGCAATTTAAGCCAGTTGGCGCAACAAAAGTAAACGGTGAACAACCTTTCTTTAATTGGCGGGGTTGGATTAACTTGCCCACTTTAATTTTTTTACATGCAGTACATTCAACAGATCGCCTTCATTTTACTGGCAGGCTTTGCAACCTGGCTGTTTACCTCTAATCTTTTAAAAATCAGGCGCAATATACTGATGGGAAGAGACGAAGATTTCAGCAATGATCCTGCAGCACGCTGGAAAAATTTATTGTTACTGGCATTCGGTCAAAAAAAAATGTTTCGTTATCCGCTGGTGGCTGTTATGCATTTTATCATTTATGCAGGATTCATCATCATCAATATAGAATTACTGGAGATCGCACTGGACGGTATTCTGGGAACACACAGGTTGTTCCTCGGTTCATTAGGTGGGTTTTATTCTTTCATCATTAATTTTTTTGAAATATTAGCGGTGGGTGTTATTGCCGTTTGTGTCGTTTTCCTTGCCCGTAGAAACATCATCAAACTGAAACGCTTCATTTCACATGACCTGGATGGATGGCCACGAAGTGATGCCAATTACATTCTTATTGCAGAGATCGTACTGATGACTTTGTTCTTAACGATGAATGCAACTGACAGGGCCATTCAATTACAATTGCCGGGGGGTGAACATTACCGGGAAACCGGGAATTTTCTGTTCTCCGGTTTGCTGACACCAATGTTTTCCGGAATACCGGCACATAACCTGGAAATTATTGAAAGAACCTGCTGGTGGTTCCATATAGCAGGCATTTTCGCGTTCATGAATTATTTGCCTTACAGTAAACATCTTCATGTGATCCTGGCTTTTCCGAATGCATATTATGCCCGGCTGCAACCTAAAGGAAAAATGGAAAATATGCAGAATGTTCAGAATGAAGTTTTGTACATGATGCAGCCGGAACTGGCACCGGCAGGAGATGCACAGCCCATGAAATTCGGTGCAAAGGATGTTCAGGATCTCAGCTGGAGAAATTTACTTGATGCATACAGTTGTACAGAATGCGGCCGTTGTTCTGCTGCTTGTCCCGCTACACTCACCGGTAAAAAATTAAGTCCCCGGCATATTGTTATGGCCGCACGTGACCGTGCCACTGATGTAGGGACGAACATAGAAAAGAATGGTTCTTTTGTTGACGATGGAAAAACTTTATTACACGATTATATAACAGTGGAAGAACTCCGTGCCTGCACCACATGCAATGCCTGTGTGGAAGAGTGTCCTATCAGTATTAGTCCACTGGACATTATCATACAGTTACGCAGAAGCCTCGTGATGGAAGAAAGTAATGCGCCCCAGGAATGGAACGGAATGTTCAGCAATATTGAAAATAATTTTGCACCCTGGAAATTAAGTCCGGACGACCGCGACAAATGGATGCAGGATTAACTTCCTCTTTTTATAAAATTGGTATCATTTTTATACTTCATTTATAAACATAAAATGAGTCAGGCATTTGTACGTGAGAGCGACGAACAATGGTTGCATGATGTGGATCCCACCATTCCTGCTCTTATCAATTATCTCACCAGGGAAAATAATGGTATACGTGTGTACGAAATCAAACAATCGGTTCATCCAAAAACCGGTAAAGAAATATTTCACATGAGCAATGGGCTCGGTTATACCAGGGATGAGAATGGGAGGTGGCAGACTGGTTGATAAAGATGGGATTGGAATGATAATTGGAAAAGAGTGGATATGGGATTCATTCTATCTATCGTTATTAATGCTGCAGTTATTCTCATAATGGCCAAATTGATGACCAGTATTACGATTAAAAATTTTGGTACGGCCATCTGGGTGGCACTTATCGTTGGCATTCTGAATGCAACTGTTGGTTTTTTATTCAGGCTGCCATTGAATTTGGTTACTTTATTCCTGTTGACATTTATCGTAAGGCTTATTGTTACAGCCGTAATGATAAAAATTGCTGATCGGTTATTCAGTGGATTTTCTGTAAAAGGTTTTATGCCTGCCTTTATACTGGCCATTGCCATGGCGGTTGCAGGACTTTTAATAAATATGTTTTAAATAAAAAAATATGGAAGACAATAAAAAAGACAGAACACCGGAAGAAATTGATAAAAAGGATTGTGATGACTCTATGATATTTAAGGATGAGAATACCAAAAAGAGAGTTGACAAGCATATGAGTGATCCACTGGATCAGATCACGGAAGACGATATAGCAAATGTAAAAACAGATGTTACGCCTAATACCATTGTTAAACCTTGTGATGAAGAAGACAAACCAGAGGATTACGATGGTGACTCTAAAACAGATAATGTAGAAGGTACAGGATCGCCGTGGACGCTGCTGAACGGTTAAAAATATAAAGGATGAAATTTAAATTTTCCTTTACTGTATTCTAAAGCAGGTGCAGGGAATTTAATTACGTTCAGCATATTCAACGCCATCCTGACGCCTCTTTTGCGTGTTTTGATTTTTGTAAGATCTACATCTGGTGCTATGTACCATTGACGAACACGTGGTACATCAGGTCGGTTAAAAATTATAATTCCATTTTTATCAATCGCTGTATTGTGCCTTGCACCAAATACACCTTCTATGCCTGTACCTATGGACAATTGAAGCCATGCAGGAATATCTGAAGTTGGCATCCATGTTTTGATGCCGGTACTAAGCCAGTATGTTTGCCCGTTATAATCTTTTAAAAAACGTTCTGCCGCAGAACTGCCAAAGATCACATTGCTTCTCTGCTGCAATTCAACATCCTTATAATTTTTTTTGTGAAAAGACCATTTCAACTGAATACGTTGTTCATTCCAGTGTAATTCCTGTGCCACCAGCATTCCGCTCCCGATAAAATTTGCACCGATATCTGCCCAGCTCCATCCCCATTGAGCACTGAATCCATCCAGTACTTCTATAACAGTCTGGTAAGCTGACCCGCTCATACCTCCCAGCCAGATCATTTTTTTTCGGCTGATGCCTGTTCGTCGCCACAGTTCCATACTTGCTTTACTTTCAGCATATGCACTGTAAGTATGGCCGATCTTATCTATCTGCATCCATTCCTGTACGTCATTGAACGTATGAAATTTTGATTGCGGATAATCTTTATACCAGGCTGCATATAAACCGATCATGGCTGCACTGTAACCTGCAATATTTGCGAATGCCACTTGTTTCACCCGTTTTTTATTGTAATCATACTGATGAACGTATGAAATGTATGGTTTGATTTTAACGTTGTCCTGGGCAAATGTGGTGTTGAGTATACCGAAAATCAAAAGTCCGCACAGCGATATACGTGCTGAAGTGGTTGACACAACCCAGGCTGAATAACGGTAAAATGCATGCTGCATAAACAAAAATAACAGTAATGTATTTAATGAGATACGAATAATATATTTTTGAAGATGTTAAATCAGAAACTAAATAAAAAATGATACAACAAAAAATAGAGAAGTGGCTGAATGGCAATTTTGATGAAGATGTAAAAATTGCAATAAGGAAAATGCAGGCCGAAAATCCTTCAGAACTGAAAGATGCATTTTACAAAAACCTGGAATTCGGAACTGGTGGGCTCAGAGGAATCATGGGCATCGGCACCAACCGAATGAATAAATATACCATTGGCATGGCCACGCAGGGATATGCCAATTACCTTTTGAAATCATTTGGCAATGGTATAAGTGTGGCGATAGCGCATGACAGCCGGAACAACAGCCGCACATTTGCAGAGATTACAGCAAATGTATTTGCCGCAAATGGTATTAAAGTTTATTTATTTGAAGCCTTGCGCCCTACACCAGAGTTGAGTTTTGCCATCCGCAACCTGGGTTGCAAAGGCGGTGTAGTTTGTACGGCCAGCCATAATCCTAAAGAATACAACGGTTATAAAGCTTATTGGGATGATGGTGCACAACTTGTACCTCCACATGATAAAAATGTAATTACTGAAGTAGAAAAGATAGCATCAGTGGATGATGTAAAATGGAAAGGCGGAGAATCAAATATCACGATCATAGGCGCGGACATGGATGAGAAATACCTTGACATGGTGCAAAGCCTGAGTGTATTTCCGGAGTTGTGTGCAAAACAATCTGATCTCAAAATTGTATATACGCCGGTTCATGGAACTGGCATTATGCTGGTGCCTAAAGCTTTACAACGTTATGGCTTTACGAATGTGCATGTGGTGGAGGAACAAAGCACACCTGATGGAAATTTCCCAACGGTAGCTTATCCGAATCCGGAAGAAAAAGAAACGATGCAGATCGGTCTGAACAAAGCAGCTGAACTGAATGCAGATATTTTGCTGGGTACAGATCCCGATGCAGACCGGGTAGGTATTGGCGTAAAAAACAATAAAGGCGAATGGATCTTAATGAATGGAAACCAAACTGCTTTGCTGGCTTTTAATTATATGATTGAGGCCCGAAAGGAAAAAGGTATCGCTCAGCCGAATGATATGGTTATCAAAACTATTGTTACTACCGACATGATAGACGTAATTGCCAAAGCCAATCATATTTCATGCTATAATGTGCTTACCGGTTTCAAATGGATATCCTCTCTTATCAAACAGAAAGAAGCAAATGAAAATTATGTGATCGGCGGTGAAGAAAGTTTTGGCCTGATGATAGGAAATGGTATTCGCGACAAGGATGGTGTGAGTGCGGTTGCCATTCTTTGTGAAATGGCTGCTTATGAAAAAAATAAAGGCAGAAGCTTATTTGATAAACTGGTTGATCTGTATGTTCAGTATGGTTTTTATAAAGAAAGCCTGATCAGTATCACAAAAAAAGGAATGAACGGAGCTGCTGAAATTGCAGATATGATGGAGAGCTACAGAAAAAATCCACCACAAACAATTGATGGTATTAAAGTGATTCAGTTGCTCGATTACGAACAGCAAACAGGGAAAAATATGGCAGACGGAAAATCGTGGACAATTGATCTTCCGAAAAGCAATGTATTACAGTTTTTACTGGAAGATGGATCTAAAATTTCCGCAAGGCCAAGTGGTACAGAACCTAAGATTAAATTCTATTTCAGTGTAAACAGTAAACTGGAAAGTGCTGCTGCTTTTGATGTGATCGAAAAGCAACTGGATGAAAAAATCGCACGTATTGAAAAAGAAATGGGGTTGAGATAAAATAAATTAAAAGCGAACTCATTAAAATGTCAGAATAACCTTCTGACATTTTTTTATCTTGCTGCTTTATAGAAACGAGGAAATGAAAAAAAACACAAGAACGTACGAAGATACTTACCGGCATAAAGGGCTCAGGAAAAAACTTACCGACCAATTGAGAGAAAAAGGAATTACAGAAGAAACAGTATTGCGTGCGATCAATTCTATTCCACGTCATTATTTTTTAGATACCGCTTTAGACAACATCGCGTATGAGGATCGTGCTTTTCCGATAGGAGAAGGCCAGACAATCTCCCAGCCTTATACAGTGGCGTATCAAACTCAGTTACTGCAGGTAAAACCGCAGATGAAAATTCTGGAGATCGGCACAGGCAGTATTTACCAGGCGACAGTGCTCGCAGAACTGGGGACATATGTATATACGATTGAGCGGCAAAAAGCTTTATACGATCGCACAAAAGAATATGTTTTTAAAAAGCAATATCCGAACCTTCGTTTTTTTTATGGGGATGGTTTTGAAGGGTTGCCAACTTTCGGCCCTTTCGACAGAGTGCTCATAACAGCGGCTGCTCCTTTTATTCCGCCTAAATTGGTAGAGCAGTTAAAAAATGGAGGTAAAATGGTGATCCCGGTAGATGAAGGAGAAAAGCAGCGTATGTTGCGTATCACAAAAAAAGAAGATGGAACAACGGAAGAAGAATTATTTGATTATTTTTCCTTTGTGCCTATGCTGAAGGGAAAAACAAATGGCAGATAATTATGCGCATATTTTCAAAATTAGTTTTCCTGTGTAATATTTGTTTCCTGGTTGCCATCTGGCTTCGGTATGTGGAAATAGGAAAAATGTCAGGCAGCGATCATTCTCATGTGATCCCGCTTCCTTACGTGGAAAGTATTTTAGTATTACTCGGCTATGGTGCGATATACATCAATTTTATATTTGTAATATGGCTCTCCATACGTACAGCTATGCGAAAGCCCGTTCATCCAAAATGGCTGAACATTTTCAATGTGCTTTTGTTTGTTGTTCAATTATACTATTTTCTGATTTATACCTAATATATGCTTACCAATATTTTAAAAGACCGTCCAACAAAACTTTTTGTGATTTTCACCGCATTTTTTGTGGCTAATGCGCTGATCGCGGAATGTATAGGAACAAAGATCTTTTCGCTGGAAAAGGTTTTCGGTTCACAACCTTTCAGTTTTTCGCTGCTGGGAGAAAATGGGCTGGCTTTAAGCCTTACCTGCGGTGTGTTATTATGGCCTTTGGAATTTGTGATGACGGATATTGTAAATGAATTTTACGGTCCTAAAGCTGTAC
Source organism: Chitinophagaceae bacterium (assembly GCA_031410455.1). GTDB lineage: Bacteria > Bacteroidota > Bacteroidia > Chitinophagales > Chitinophagaceae > Ferruginibacter. Next base: position 9,393 of record JANNZE010000197.1, read on the forward strand.
GCAGAATTTCTTTCATTGCGGTGGCACTGATATCCTATGCATTTCTGATGTTTTATATGGCCATGAGCGTACCTCCGGCAGATTTCTGGTATGGAACAGGCACATCGAAAGGTGTTCCGGATATGTCGAAAGCATTCAATGCAGTTTTTGGCCAGGGTATGTGGATCATATTCGGAAGTTTAGTGGCATTTTTAGTGAGCCAGATCGTTGATGTAACGGTATTTCACTGGATCAAAAAATCAACCGGCGATAAAAAGATCTGGCTGCGTGCAACCGGATCAACACTTGTTTCTCAATTAGTAGATAGCTTTATAGTATTATATATTGCCTTTCATATTGGAAATGACTGGAGTATGCAACGCGTGCTGGCTATCGGAATGGTGAATTATGCGTATAAGTTTACGGTATCTGTTTTACTGACACCTGTCATATATATCATTCACAATGCTATAGAAAAATATATTGGTAAGGATGTTGCACATAATATGAAACTGGCCGCGATGGGAAAAAAGAATGAATAACAGATTATAAAAATTATAGCGCTGAAGAAACTTCAACAGATACTGACCTTAATGATTGTTTGTTTTCCCTTGATCACATTCGGACAGGGAGAAGACACTTTTTTCCTGGCTAAAAAGAGAGGCTTACTGGGCCGATTAGGAAGAAGTATCTCCGGTAATGAAGCACCTGAAGTTCCCGTTAAAACAGTGAACCCTTTTTTGCGCTTCTCCGGTAAAAAGATCAAATCCATTCAGATTGTACGGTTGGATTTCGACAGCAATATGAATGACACCGTTACCAATAAAAATAAATATTTTATAAGGCTGGCCAATGCTATGCACACCAATAGCCGTGAGACGCTGATTAAAAGAAATTTATTTTTTACAGAAGGTGATTATGTAATTCCCTTATTGTTATCTGATAACGAAAGATTTTTACGAGAGCAGGAATTTTTGCAGGATGCGATGATCATTGTACAGAACAATGACGATCCGGAAATGGTGGATATTATTGTAATCACGAAAGATGTATTCTCTCTCGGCGGCAAACTGAATATTCGTTCTGCGGAAAAAGTAGAAGTACAGATCAAAGAGGAAAATTTCCAGGGAATGGGAGGGCGTGTTTCGTTTGGTGCACTGTATGATAAAGAGCGTTCGCCAAATTTTGGATTCAATGCTGAGTATTTACAACGGAATATTTTCAACAGGTTCATGAATGCCAGTGTTGGATTCACCACTTTCGATCCTGCACTTGTAAATGGCCTTGCCAGCGAAACATCATTTTATTTTAACCTGGAAAAACCTTTGGTGCATCGTTATAAACAATGGACGGGCGCCTTCAATGTTGCTTTTAATAAATCATCCAATAATTATCTGCCGGATTCGGTTTTCAAAACCTATTTCCGGTATAATAATATTCAATTTGATGTGTGGGCAGGTTATAATGTTGGAAAGATCAAAAGGTCTTTTTTGAATATCCTGAAAAGTTATACGAGTTTTCTTTCAATGCGGTCTTTTTATGTGGATTTCAAAAAAGTACCGGATACTTATTCCAATGCGTTCAATTATAATTTTGCCAACATCAATGGTGTGCTGATATCTTATAATTTATTCCGGCAGAATTTCTATAAGACAAACTTTATTTATGGCTTTGGTCGTAATGAAGATCTTCCGGTTGGTATCAATACTTCTGTAACAGCCGGATGGACGAACAAAGACGGTAAACGCAGAGGTTATTATGGTTTCAGCGTTGAAGGAAATTATCTTACAGGTAGCGGAAAGTATTTCAATTACGGTCTCAGGGCCGGAGGGTTTTCTTACATGAAAAAATTTGAAGATATTGATCTGATGGTGAGTGCTGATCATTTTACCAATTTAAAAAAAATCAGTAAGTACTGGCGTAACAGGCAATTTTTCGGATTGACGTTTGCAAGACAATTCCGTCATCTGCTCAATAATCCACTGTTCTTAAGATCTGAATTCGGTCTTCCATATTTTACTAATCCTGTTACAGAAGGAAGAGTAAGAACAACCATAAAGGGAGAGACTGTTTTTTACAACCTTAGAAAAGTGCTGGGTTTTCGTTTTGCACCATTCCTTTTTTCTGATATCAGTTTACTCACACCACGGAATGAACCTTTCAAAAAAACTTCTGCTTATTATGCATTGGGTAGTGGTTTCCGCACACGTAATGAGAACCTGATCTTCGGAACCATGGAACTGCGTGGTTATTATTTTCCAAGAACAGTAGACGGAATGAAAAACTGGAGAGTAGATTTTACCACCAACATTCGTTTTAAATACAACAGTTCCTTTATCAAAAAACCTGATTTTGTTCTATTAAACTGATGATATGTTCAGCAGGCAGGAAGCGTCTCAATTAATAAAAGAATTCTGGACGGTGTTTGGAAAATATATGCTGCCTGTACCATCAGCAGAAGGCGGATCTGTTAACTGGATCAACTATAAAACGGGTGTAAAAAATATCCGCTTTCATATGCAGGCCGATGAGAGCAATGCAACTGTAGCTATAGAACTGGACCATAAAGATCCCGAATTACGCGAATCAGCCATACAAAAATTCCGTTTATCCAATGATGAATTGCAGCAACTTCCGGGAATATGGGGATGGGAAAAGGCAGAAGAAAAGGATACTGATCTTTTTATCACCCGGTTATCGTCCGTACATATTATAAGAAAAACAGACTGGCCGCAGATGATAACTTTTCTGAAATCGGCTATTGTTGCGCTGGATATGTTTTGGGTGAACAATAAAGACATATTTGAAAGTTGATTCAGATTATATTTGCCAATTATTCACAAAAACAATTAATATGAAAATGATACGTTATAGTTTGCTGTTGCTTACTGCCACCACCATTTTTTCGTGTGCCGGCGATAAAGATAAAGCAACATCGGAGCCGGTAAAGTTGGAACTGAAGGAAGAAGCAGTTATTTACAAGGAAGA
>JANNZE010000198.1:0-2464 GCA_031410455.1 Chitinophagaceae bacterium
GCAGGACAAAAATCAATATTCTGTTTGTGTATATAAGCATACTCCACCCATTTCTTTTTAGAAAGATGCGGAAAGCCGGAACAGTCCACCGGGCGGATGGCGTAAATACTGCACATATTGGTACTGAGGTCCAGGAACTGGCAGGGCTGAGTTTTATTCACCAGGTCTTTATTGTTATCGCGTTTCAGCCATTTCTTTTTGAATTGTTCTGGTGTTTCATTGAAATGAGAAGATATCCTTTTAAGATCCTGTGGAGTAAAAGTAGGCGTCATTTTTTTACAGCAATTGGCACAACTCAAACAATCAATTTCAGCCCATACTTCCTGCTCTACTACTGTGGTGATCTTATCAATTCCACGCGGCGGTTCCTTTTCCGTTTTATTTAAAAATTTACGGAAAGGTTTTCTGTACAATGATAATTTTTTGCGGAAGGATCTGAAATTTACAGGGAGCATGCTTTTTATTTACAATTACGGCAGCGAAAATAATGTTTAATTTGTAGCATCATGTGGGAAGGATATAAAAAAGGTTTTAAAGCATGGCTGCAACTGGAACGTTCCTTATCAGATAATTCTGTTGTTGCCTACCTGCATGACGTTGACAAATTAACAGAATACCTGCAAATAGCCGGGAAAGAAAAAAAACCTTCGGATATTGATCTGAAAGACCTGGAATCGTTTGTAAAATATGTGCATGAATTGGGTATGACGGCTGCTTCCCAGGGACGGATCATTTCCGGGTTGAGAACTTTTTACAAATATTGCCTGATCGAGGAAATATCCAAAACAGATCCCACCGTATTACTGGAAGCTCCCAAACATAAACGACTCTTGCCCGATGTACTGACATTTGGTGAAATTGAAGAAATGCTCTCTCACATTGATATGAGCAAACCTGAAGGTGGCAGAAACAAGGCCATACTGGAAACCATGTACAGTTGCGGTTTGCGTGTGAGTGAATTGATCAATCTGAAGATCAGTTGCCTTTTTACCGATGTTGGATTTGTAAAAGTGATCGGTAAGGGCGATAAGGAAAGGCTGGTTCCCATCGGGCAGAGTGCTGTGAAATTTATTCAGTCGTACCGCAACCATATCCGGAACCAGGTAAAGATCGTTCCGGGAAATGAGGATATCCTTTTCCTGAACAGGCGCGGTTCAAAATTATCAAGGGTAATGATCTTTATAGTGATCAAAGAACTGGCTGCAAAAGCCAATATTCAAAAACAGGTTTCACCACATACTTTCCGTCATTCCTTTGCCACACACCTGGTGGAAGGCGGTGCAGATCTGAGAGCTGTTCAGGAAATGCTGGGGCATGAAAGCATCACTACCACAGAGATCTATACACATCTAGACAGAGAATATCTGCGTAATACATTACAGCAATTTCATCCGGCATTCAACAAGAATAAAACGTAAATGCCGGACGTTTATTTATTGTAAATTGTTTTGTAATCCTGACCAGCCACCACCGTTATGCACTTCTGCATATCCGTTGGCCGATAATATTCTTTTGGCTGCGCCACTTCTCATACCTGATGCACAACAGGTGATCACGGGCTTATCTTTTTTTATCCTGGATAGATTTTTTTCAAGTACCTGCAATGGAATATTTACAGATCCCCTGATATGACCACCATTAAATTCCTGGGGTGTGCGTACATCTATGATCTGGGCACCTTTTGAAACCAGTTCTTTATAATCCGTTTTAATGCCGGTTCCGAATAAGTTTTTTAAAATTTCCAGCATTGATTTTATTTATTTTTTTTTGATGTAATGGTATCAAAACTGTTGGTAATTAAACCACCGAGTAAAGCACCGTATAAGGAACTGTTGTGTGGTTTGGATGTAATGGCACAGGTGCCGGATGCACAACCTACAAAATAGTAATAAGTATATCCTGCGAGTGCACCGATCGCTATACCCAAAAGTGTGAATTTATATTTCCTTACAAATTGCATATCAGTTGGCTTCCGCCATTATTGTTTTATTATTGAAGATCCGTTGATCATTGTAATTGATCTCCCACGTAACAGGAAGAATTTTTTTAAGCATATGGCTGATGCCGCAAAATTTTTCCTGTGAATCTTTTACTGCATCAAATGCTGCCTGGCTGTTTTCCGGTTCCCCTTTAAAATCATAAACGATATGCATACTTACATACTCTATGGGAATGGTTTTACTGATTTCGCCTGTAACTTTTATACTCAGGTCTTTCACCTGCTTATTGGCTTTCTTCAGAATCTGCACCACGTCCATACCGGTACAACCTGAGAGTGCCGTAAGCACAAATGGTTTCGGTATCGGGCCATGGTCTTCTCCACCCACTTTTTCAGGAGCATCCATCACAATCGTATGCCCGTTCACCAGAGAATTGAATTGCATTTTTCCCATCCATTGCGTTTCTATTTCATGCTTCATCAGTTTGATTTTTTACAGGTTGAAAAATTAAATAAGGTGTACAG
>JANNZE010000199.1:0-4772 GCA_031410455.1 Chitinophagaceae bacterium
ACCCGGCAATTTCATCAGATGCTTTGTTAAGGCACCTCCACCAGGACCAATCTCCAGTAAATTCTTAGTATTATTTGTAGAAACGCTGCTGATGATCTGTTGAATGATCGCTTCATCTTTTAAAAAATGCTGTCCTAGTGATTTTTTAAGCCTGTACATAGGCGCAAAGCTACCAATAAACGTACAGGATAACTATTTACACATGCACCTTTAGCGTGGTTATTGTATTTTTACCGAAATTTTTTTCATGCAGCAGCATTCTGAAAAACCCCTTATTGGAATTACCATTGGCGACATCAACGGAATTGGTCCGGAACTGATCATCAAAACGTTCAGTGACAACCGCATCATGGACATCTGTACGCCTGTGATATTTGGTAATAATAAACTGATCAATTTTTACAGGAAAAACCTGCAGGAACATAATTTCAATTTCAACATCATCAAAGATTCTACCCGTATCAATAATAAACAGGTGAACCTGTACAATTGCTGGGAAGAAGATGTGGCCGTAACACCCGGTATTTTAAATGAGACCGGCGGAAAATATGCAGTGCTCAGTCTTACAATGGCAGCAGAAGCCCTGAAAGGCGGAAAGCTGGATGGACTCGTTACAGCTCCTATCCATAAAAAAAATATACAGTCTCCGGAATTCAGTCACACCGGCCATACACCTTACCTGAAACAATTATTTGAAGCAAGCGATGTAGCCATGATGCTGGTGGCAGATAATATGAGAGTGGCTTTATTAACCGAACATGTACCGGTTAAAGATGTGGCGGAGTTTGTTACGAAAGATAACATCCTTAAAAAATTGAAGATTGTTCATGAATCCCTGAAAAAAGATTTCGGCATCAGTAAACCGAAGATTGCCGTACTGGGATTAAACCCGCATGCTGGTGATGAAGGGCTGATCGGAAAAGAAGAAGAGACCATAATACGTCCTGCTATAATAGAAGCCAAAAAACAAAACATGATGTGTTTCGGCCCCTACAGTGCGGATGCATTTTTTGCAAGAGGTCAGTATGAACAGTTTGATGCAGTACTGGCATTATACCACGACCAGGGATTGATCCCGTTCAAATCACTGGCAATAGGAGAAGGTGTGAATTTTACAGCGGGCATCAAAGGTGTAAGAACATCTCCTGATCATGGGGTAGCATTTGATATTTCCGGGAAAGGAATTGCAGATGAATCTTCTTTCCGCCAGGCCATTTATACCTGCGTTGATATCCTGAATGCACGCAGGGAAAATGCAGAGCAGTATGCAAATCCGTTAAAGAAAATCAGTAAATCTGTGATAGCAAATGCGGTAGATGAAAAAATAACTGAAGATTAATTATTTAGTAAAAATGGCGTCGGAGATTCCTTTGTTGATGATATAATTTTTAAAAGTTATTTCGGCCCTGCCTTTTTTATTTTTTACATCTGATGCTTTGATTTTAGTACCATCATCAAAATCGAACGTTACGCCTTTTGGCAATTTGTAATCCTTAGTGTTAAAGGAGAAGATGATCTTGTCAGGCAATCCAAAAGCAGCAAATTTACCGTAAGACATTTCCAATTCGTAAGTACCATTCTCCCGCGTGGTGGTTCTTGCTTTCATGATCAGGTTTTTTACCGGATCTATGTAAACAGTAGACAATACTACATCGCTGTTTTCATCTGTTGGCAATAACCTGGCAATTTTTACCGGCACTCCGTTTATTTTATCATCACCTCCGTCAATAACCGTAAAATCACTTCCGAGAATATTGCTCATATTGATACTCACCGCACCTTTAGGAACAAATGAAATTCCTTTTTCGCTTTTTACTTTCAGTTTATTGGGCTTTTTAAAATAAATGGAAACCGTGGCCACCGGCACTTTTAAAAAAGTAACATTCGTTTTCATTCGTCCGCTTGCCTCATAATCATTTACCGCATCAATTTTTTTCCTGGCGCTGGCCACCAGTGAGTTGATGTCCTGCGCAAAAACAGGAAGTGTAAATCCGAGAAAAAATAAGAACAGGAGGTTTTTCATGACAGAATATCTTTTTTATTAAATACAACAACAGATGCGGTTAACAGAACTCCAATATGGCCGAATAAAATGAGCAGGCTGTTCCTGATAGCGGGCCAGTTTTCGAGGCTGCCTTTAATAGGTTCGCCGTCGGCATTGGTTCCTATATAAAAGAACCCTTTCCATCCCACCAGGTAGGAAGTAAAGAGGTATGGTTTTACATTATCATCAATCACCGGAAGATTGATATTGGATATTACTGTACATACGATCACAATACAAACTGTTGCAATGATCGGACCGATAGAATTTTCAGCAAAAATAGATAGGAACATGGCCAGTGCTGCGATCACACTCAGTGCAACAGCAGCATAACCGAATGCAGCAATGTACCGCCACATGATATCATCTTTAGTGATCTGTAATATCTGTGATTCTTCGCCCTTTACGCGAAAGATCAGCATATCATCCACGCCAAAAATGTACATACTCAGGAATAAAGCAGTAACGGCCATCCAGATCAATAACATGATCGTGTACACAGTAGATGCTGCAAATTTCACCAGGATCACCTGCGTTCGGGTGACGGGTTTGGTTAATAATAAACGTAAAGTTCCCATATTGGCCTCTCCGGAAATAGCATCGCCTGCAATAAGTGCAACCAGTATCGGAACCTGAATCAACAGCGTGTTCAGAATAATATAGCACATGAAATAACCATTGATCGCTTTGGTTTTATCCAGGTCAAAAGTATCCTGCACACTTTGCAGCATCAGGTTCATGTAATTGGTTCCGTCGGCCTTGAAAGCAAACTGAAAAATACCAACGATCGCAGTGATGGCGATGAAAGCTATATAAGTTCTCGGGCGTTTGGAAATCTTATATAATTCTATGCTGAAAAGCGACCACATTAATTTTGCTGATTGGTTAGGGAAATAAAATAATCTTCCAGGGAATGCCTTGCCTGCACTCCGGTAAGCAGAACACCCTCTCTAGTGAGTTTTTCAATTAATTCAGGAACAGATTGCCTGTTCATTTTGATACGGATATTTTCAGCATCCACCAGTTGGTAACCGGAACTTAATAAAATATTTTTCAGCATTTCATTGTTTACAGCATCTATCTGTACCACCGTATCCGCCGGGTCCAGTAATTCAGAAACAGAACCTTCTATGATTTTTTTTCCCTTGTGTATGATGAGCATCCGCGTAGCGATCTGTTCGATCTCTGACAGTAAATGCGAAGAAATGATGATGGTTTTATAATGATCGGTGCTTAATCTTTTGATGAGATGCCTCATATCAGCAATGCCCTGCGGATCAAGTCCGTTGGTAGGTTCATCCAGGATAATCAGATCGGGATCATGTACAAGAGAAACAGCAATACCCAGCCGTTGTTTCATGCCCTGGCTGAATGTTTTTACTTTATCACGGGAACGATTATGAAGGTCCACCATTTCCAGTTGTTGCATAATCCTGTCACGATTCGGCTTGATGCCACTTAATTTGCTGAAGATCCACATATGTTCATATGCAGAAAGGTATTTATACATATCAGGCCTTTCAATTAAGGCGCCTGTACGTTTTAATATTTCAAGTTTATGCTGAATAGAATGGGAAAAAATACTGATATCGCCGGATGTGGGCCTGATTAAACCCAGTAACATTCGGATGGTGGTAGATTTGCCTGCACCATTCTGACCCAGGAAACCGTAAACATCGCCTTTCTGAACAGTGAACGAAAGATCATTCACCACTGTTTTGCCATCAAATATTTTTGTGAGTCCACTGATCTGGGCTACCGCTTCCATACATCAAATGTAAACATACAAACAGCTTAATTGTTGGCGGTTCCCGCGATTTATAATTAATTTCTGAAAAACACTTTGATTTATAAAATTAATTTCCAACTTTTGTTTTCACGCACTTTTCGATATCCCTTCAAAATTACCGTCCGGTCATCCTGTTAGCTGGTAAAGCATTTTATAAACTGCTGAAATGCTAATGCTGTCCACCTTAACCATACTGTATAAAAGCCGCATAGAAAGCCGGCAAACAAAATAAAAGTTCAAAGCTTGAGATAGGGAATTAAGTAATCCATAAATGATAAGAGGCTGTCTGAAAATGACAGCCTCTTACATATTAAAGAACATATGATTGTAATGCCAAAAAATAATTATCAAATGCATCTGATCCTTTTTTAGTGATCCTGCAAATAGTTTGCGGATAATTGTCTTTGAATTGTTTAATGATCTCAATGTATCCGGCAGCTTTTAGTTTTTGTATCTGCACACTCAGATTTCCGGCAGTTGCCCTTGTTTGTTCTTTAAGTAAAGTAAATTCTTCTTCCTTCATCTGCACCAGGATACTCATTACCGCAAGGCGCAATTGTGCATGTAAAACGGGATCGAGTGCTTTAAAATCCATCCTTTAGTTTTTACAACCTGCAATTAAATTGTTATTGATGGATTCGCCCCAAACAGGATCCATTTCACTGGCCGGTTTGAAAGTTTTGAATTTTTCAGCTGCATTTTCCAGAACAGGCAATGCTTTCTTACAACCGCCGCCAAATTGTTCCGGTGTATATACGAGGCCTTGTGCTCTTAAAAATAAAGGCCTTGGATTTTCAGGATTTTGTTTGATAGCCAGATCGATCATTTCTGCACTTTTTTGTCCGTATTTCATATAACGGGTTTGCGGATCCACCATCATCCTGCAGGATAATATCATACTCCTGATACAACTGATCTCCGAATTTTCCGGTGATAAAG
>JANNZE010000200.1:0-1938 GCA_031410455.1 Chitinophagaceae bacterium
ACGGAAACATCCGTGTGGAAGATGTTAAACCAAATAACATCGAGATCCTTAACTCCCCACGTATACCTATCGCTTCAGTAACTATGACGCGCCAGCTAAAGCAGGAAGAAACTGCAGCTAAAGCAACACCAGGTGCGAAAGCAGCTCCTGCAGCGGCAGCAAAAAAATAATACTAAGAACTTAATGATAAATGCCCGGTACTCCCGGGCATTTTTTTTAAATGGTGACTAAAGGCTAACTTATTACCTTTGCACCCTCAAATTTTAGCGCATGGGAATGGATCGTAATACAGTCATAGGTTTTATATTGATCGGAGCCCTGATGATAGGGATGTTTGTAATGAACAGCAAGGGCAGACTGGCCATGGAAGGTGAACAAAAAAGAATTGCGGATTCCATTGCAGCATTAAAACCCAAAACCGATCCGGCAACGGCCATTTTAACGGCTCAGAAAAATGACTCCGCACAGATCAGAACAGAGCAGGGTATTTTTGGCAATTCCACTGAAGCAGTAAAAAATGCTGTTCTTGAAAATGAACTTTTCAAAATTACCTTCAGTAATAAAGGTGCACAGCCTGTTGCCGTTGAATTAAAAAAATACAACAGGTTCAACGGTCAAAAAGTTGAACTTTTAAAAAGTGATTTCAATAAGATCTCTTACCCGGTTAATATAGGCGAAAACAAAACGGCCAGATCGGAAGAACTGATCTTTACCACTGAACCGATTATATCCGGTGCTGATAAAAGCCAGACCATCCGTTTCAGGTTATCTGATTCAACAGGAAAAGAGATCATTCATGCATTTACCATTCACCCTAACGATTACATGATCGATTTTACAATCGGCATCAACGGAGCAGATCGTTTATTCACTCAAAATAAACTGTCGCTTTTATGGCAGTCAGAAGCACCACAGGTAGAAAAAGATCATAAATATGAAAGAACACAATCGCACATCTGTTACAAACAGGGTGGTGATTTCGATTTCGATTATTTGTCAACAGGCGATGATAAAACTTTTAAGAAAGACCTGAACTGGCTGAGTGTGAAACAACAATTCTTTACAGTGATATTTGCATCAAAGAATGGTTTTAAAAATGCAAAGACAGAATGGACCGTTCCAACTGATTCCAGTACTTATATCACCAGGGTAACTACAAATGCCTCTGTTGATCTGGGACAGAATGCCGTTGCAAGTATTCCAATGCAATTGTATTATGGACCTAGTGATTATAACATCCTTAAGAAATATGGCAACGATTACGAACAGATCGTTCCCTATGGTACAGGCGTTTTTTCATTTGTGAAATACATCAACAGGCATGTTTTATTACCGGTGTTTGAATTTCTACAGAAGTATGTAGCCAGTATGGGTATTGTGGTGTTACTGCTTACTTTATTCATCCGTTTACTTACATCGCCTATCTTATATAAAAGTTATTTAAGCGGTGCTAAAATGAAGGTGCTGAAGCCGGAAGTGGATGCCTTGCGTGCCCGTTTTACTGATGCCAAATCCGGACAGGTTGATCAGCAGGCATTCAGTATGGAACAGATGAAACTATGGAAAACTGCCGGCGTTAGTCCGTTGGGCGGATGTTTACCGGCACTGCTCCAGATCCCGATCTTTATGTCGTTGTATTATTTCTTTCAGAGTAATATCGACCTGAGAGGAAAGAACTTCCTATGGTCACAGGATCTTTCCGCATATGACTCTATTGCACATCTTCCATTCAGCATTCCTTTTTATGGTGATCACGTAAGTTTATTCACCCTTACAGCAGTTATAACGAGTCTCATCATCAGTATCTACAGTATGAGTCAGATGCAGGATAATTCCAAACGGCGATCGTCCAGTCGGCGTCCGGGTAGTACCGGTCCAGGTAAGGTTCCAGCAATGGCCGCAACGCCGCAACATCCGCCGCGGTGAACCAGTTGCGCC
>JANNZE010000201.1:0-5135 GCA_031410455.1 Chitinophagaceae bacterium
CATAAAATGGCCAGCCTCGGTGTTACGTACCAGTCAGGAAGTGCCGATTATGCAGAGTGGCTGGCTAAGAAAGATCTTACAGAAACTTTTAACGCAGGAGATATCGTTTGCATGAAAAATGGTTTCATCAGCAAGAATATCGAAGAAAGCGGAAAAATGATGGTGATTTCTCAAAAACCAATTGTATTGGGAAATACACCAAAAGAAGGTAATGAAGCGAATTATGCAAAAGTTGCATTCCTTGGACAAGTTCCGGTGAAAGTACTGGGCCCCGTAAAAATGGGCGATTACATTCTGCCTGCAGGTTTTAATAAAGGATTTGGAATCGCAGTATCTCCTGAGAAAATGACCATCAATGATTATAAAAAGATCGTGGGTGTTTCATGGGAAACTGCAGAAGGAAATCCATATAGCTATGTAAATACAGCTGTTGGATTAAATGCCAACGACTATGCTTCTGTAATCGAAACACAGGATCAAAAAATAAAAAAACAAGATGAGCAGATTGCAGAATTGCGTTCTATGATTGAGCAAACCAATAAAATGGTAGCGAGTATGACATCCGGCGCAGTTAACGCCAACAACCCGGTTAAAAATGTAAGACCAGCTCAGCCGGCAGTTCAGAATAACAATAACAGCGGAATCAAATTTATTACTCCGGAGATGAACCCTGTTGTTCCTGATCAGAATACCGTTGTTTACTCACAACTAACTACACAGCAACTGGATCAGATGTTTGAAATGGCAGAAAAAGTTTTCGTACAGGCAGGAGGAAAATTTGAAGAAGATGCTTTCTGGAGCAAGATCAAAAAAGATCCTTCATTCAAACAATCAATCCGTCAAAGAGTAACTGATGAATATGATAAAGCATTGAAACTGCACAATGAAGCCAACAGGGCACGTTAAACTTCAGCAATGCATAACGTTGAAATGAATATTCATGGCTTTAATTAATTTTATTATGAAAATAAAAGAATATACCCGCCTCCAGATCCGGTTAAGACTGATGGCAACGCTGGTATTCTTCATAGCGTTCGCACAGCTCAGCTTTGGACAGGTAACGGTGCTTCCCAATAACGGAGCAGGCTCACAACAGAGCAGTCCGCAGGGTGGCATACAATACCAACGGGGTTTTTACCTGATCACACCGGCAGAAATGCAGGCATCAGGTATCAATACCAATACAAACATCAGCTCAGTAGGATTTACTTTGGCTGCACCTCAAAGTTTTGCAACAAAAGGTGCTTTTAAATTATATCTTCAGAATACAACAGACACGCTTGGCCGTAATGATACCACATGGACGTTAGTAAATGTTCCATCCGGTAACAATCTGTCTTTAACAGGTCTTGTTCCGGCAGATTACGAATGGCAGGTACGCAGCAACTGTACTGGCAATTCTCCTTTCTCTTCTTCTGTATTTTTTTCTACAGACAATTTGTTTGGATGCCAGGCACCTGTAAATGCAACCCTGCAGAGTATCAGCACAACAACTGCCACTTTTGCCTGGACCTCTCCTTCCTCTGCTGTAAACAAGTATTTCATCCGGTATAAAGCTATTGACAGTGTAAACTGGAAATTAGACAGTACCGTTGCCAATGAAACAACCTATACGGCAACAGGTTTAATTGAAAATAAAACTTATATCTGGCAGGTATATGCAGGATGTGCCGGTTCTTCATCAGATGAAATAGGAACCAGCTTTACTACATTAAGCGCTGCCTGCGGAACCCCTGCTTCTCTTACGGTTGGAACGTTAAATTCAGACACTGCACGTCTTTCATGGAGTGCGGTTACAGGCTCAAGTTTTTATTCTGTTCGCTATAGAAGAATCGGATCTTTAACATGGTACACTGCAAATTCTATTACCAACAATATTAAAATTGATACATTAATAGAGGCAGGTACCAATTACGAATGGGGTGTAAGTGCCTCTTGTGGTTCAGGTACCGGCGCATTTGCTGTCGGGCCTAATTTTGTAACACCGGGAACCCTCGTTTGTTATACACCTGAAGCCTTATTTACCAGTACGATCACTACCAGTTCTGCTCTGCTACAATGGACTGCTGTAACGGGTTCTTCGTCGTACACTGTAAGATATCGTGCAAAGGAAACTGTTTCATGGTCAACTGCCATTACCGGTATGACCCAGGTGAATGTTCCTAACGACAGTTTATTAATTCCTGCTACAACAGGCAGATACAATATTGATTTTTCACTGCCAAGTCCATTCACATACTCGAATAGAGGATTATATGTGGCGTGGGAGTTCAGCAACGACAGCACTAATCTGCCTGCATCAAACATTACATTAAGTACAGATGCCAATGCAAGTATCCGCGGAGTTGATGGACAGGATTCAGTAAACCTGATGAGAAGTTTTGTTGGTAAAGGATCTTCTTTGCCATCTATTCTTCCTTCTACCAAGTACAGGCCTGAAACACGGTTAGGATCTGCAATTTATGCAGATAGTGTTGAAGTGTTGAATGTATATGCGCTGGGCAATGTTGCACCAGCATTCTCCGACAATACCATACAAGGATTGATCAGAAATCATAATTCAGTTGAAAAACCCTATACCGTTTACCTTGAAGTGAAAAACAGCTCAGGCAGCAACAGGTATTCTACTTCTCAGTCTATTACAATTGGCCCGGATACAGTGGGCAGGGTTAATTTCAACGGCTGGATACCATCTATACAGGAAACCGATTCCATCATTATCCGGATCGATGCACAAACGGGTGAAAACCTTGTAAGCAATAACCGCAATTTTTGTATCCAGCAGGTTACTTCAAACCTCGTTTCTCATGCAGACAATAACGGACCTGTAACTGAAGGAGGTTTTGATGCCAATGACGGACTTATTCTGGTTAAACACCACATGCTGGCCTGCGGAACAGTGAATGCTGTAAAAGCATATCTGACGCCGGGTGCTAAAAACAAACAATTATTTGCTGTTGCACTGAATAGTTCAGGTACCATCATTGCACGATCAGATACGCTTACTGTTCCGGAATCATTCGTGAACAGTTATAATAGTTTTTATTTTAACGCACCTCCATCTTTGAGTAATGAAGATTATTACATTGGAATAGGTCAGATCGATGCTACAGAAGCTTATAAGCCTATTGGGTTTCAATGGGAAGGTGACTCTATCAGGGATGGTGCATATTACCGTTCTGCAATTGATGCTTCTGCACTTGCAGAATACAAAACTGCAGGAAGGCCAATGATCATGGCAGAACTCATTGCTAATTCCGGTGCTGTAAAAATTGACGGACCATTAACGCTTTGTGCAGGTGGTAACAATACACTTACAGCTATAGGCGGAGAAAAGCGTTTTGCCAGCCGTGTAGTTGCTTTTAGCTCACAGAATTCTACACATGATTACGGTGCCGTACAGGTTTTGGGAATTCCGGATGTGTACCCGGCTTATGGTGTAAATAAAAAAAGCTGGACAAGCGAAACGGCTGACAGCAGCAGAGAATATCTTGTATTACAATTTCCGGGCGCGGCACATATTAATTTCATAGAAATTTATCAGACTTTCAACCCGGGTGCAATAGACACTATCTCTGTAAAAAATGCAAATGGTGAGTATGAAGCAGTTTATACTGCCACCGCACAATCAACCGGTGAAAGCTCCAATATTAAACGCATCAACTTTACAGAAACAACTTTTGATGTAAGTGAAGTAAGAATTGCGATCAATTCAGGAGCAGTTAATGGATTTAATGCCATAGATGCTGTAGCGATCGGAAAAGAGACGAACCCTTCTTCTTTCAGCTCTTATCTCTGGTCACCGGGTGGAGAAACAACTCCAACCAAAACAGTAAGTGCTCCGGGAACATATAGCATTACAGTAACATCTTCAAGCGGATGTACTTATACTGACCAGGTACAGGTTGCTAGCAGAGTATCTGTTACACCTACCATTACAGTAGAAGGTTCATTATCCTTATGCCCTGGTGACAGTGTTAAACTTACTTCCAGCCAGCTGAGTGGCAATAACTGGAGTAATGGTGCTACAACAAGAAGTATAATAGTAAAAACAGGCGGAAGCTTTTCCGTTCAGTATAACGACGGTTCCGGATGCGGAACTACTTCATCAACTGCAACTTTGGTAACGCTGAACACCATTCCTACTGTAAGCATTTCAGGAACGCTGCAGATCTGCCAGGGAAGTAATACTTCTTTAGATGCAGGTTCACACAGCAGTTATTTATGGAATACCGGTGCCACCACGCAAACCATTGCTGTAGGAACTCCGGGACAATATTCGGTGACCGTTACCAATGCAGCAGGCTGCAGAGCCAACAGTACACCCGTAACTACTGCATATACAACACTGGCACCTCCTACTATAACAGGAAATCTTTCATTCTGCCAGGGAGGAAATACAACGCTTGATGCAGGAGCCGGTTATACTTCCTATTCATGGAATACCGGTGCAACAACACAGGCAGCTTTAGTAAATGGTGCAGGTTCATATACAGTAACCGTTACCAACGCGGCTGGTTGTTCTGCTTCCAGAACCGTAACCATGCCAATGTGGCCATCACCTTGCGCCCCATTTCCGGGGATTGTTCAATGATGCGCGCAAAAGTCTTGAAAGACAGGGTCTGCAGGTGGGTGCGCTCGGTCGCGGCGACGTTCGCGGTGCGCGGTGCCTGATCAAACATCGAAATCTCGCCGAAAAAATCGCCTGCGCCCAGCGTGCTGACTATCACCTCGCGGTTGGCGTCGTGATCGTCGTGAATGTAGACCTTCACCTGCCCGGCGACAATGATATAAATGGCGTCGGCGACCTCGCCTTGCCGCACAATGATCTCACCCTTCGCAACCGAGCGAAGCGCCAATTGCGAACCGATGCTATCGAGTTGCGACGGCGAGAGATTGCAGAACAGCGGAATGACATTCAGCACAGCTTCCTCGACGTACGTTGGACTACGCATAAAAATTCAACATCAAGTATGACGCGTTGCCGTCCGGCAAACTGTGAAATCGCGCACACTTTGCACGTGGCGGAAATATTTTGTCCCGGAGAGCGCGATCACGCGTTTCCTGTTCGGTCAAGTGCCAAAACAGGTCGTCACAGCTGAGCAGTCAATCTTCACGGCACACTATGTTGCCGG
>JANNZE010000202.1:0-5235 GCA_031410455.1 Chitinophagaceae bacterium
GAACTGTTTTTCTACGACGTTTATGGGGTTGATAGGTCCTTTTTTTTCCGGGCATTGTTTATTTTTTTTCCTTTACAAAATATGGTTACAAACTCAGCAAATCACCATCCTTTCTGTATGTGAAAGGACGGCAAAGGTATAGTATTCCATAATAAAAAGGAAATGTTATTGAAATAAATACGGAAAAAATTATAACGGAGAAACCTGCCGGGATGCTACCTGCTGTCCATAAAAAAGGGAGGCTTTTTCATTAAAATCCTGCGTTTCACCGGTTGTATAAAATTCGCATCCACCGTTCTGTGATAAAATGCCGAAGAAATTAGAATGCCTTTCCAGGTAATCTTTCAGGCTGTCTGCCACTATTTTTCCCTGCGGAACAACACAGATGTTACCCGGAAGAAATTGTTTCAGCTTATCCATCAATAAAGGATAATGTGTACAGGCCAGTAAAATCGTATCGATCGATTGATCTTTTTGCAACAATTGGTTGATGTGCTTTTGTATAAAATAATCTGCGCCCTGTTCCAGGTGTTCATTGTTTTCGATGAGTGGCACCCACATTGGGCAGGCTTCCTGTGATAACTGTACATCTGGGAAAAATTTTGCGATCTCCAATGCATAGGAGTTCGACTGAACGGTACCATTGGTGGCAAACAAACCTACGTGGCCGGATTTTGTAAAATTTCCAATCACTTCCGATGTTGGTCGTATAACACCAAGCACTCTTTTATTCTCTCCAAAAGCAGATAAATTCTGTTGCTGGATGCTCCTGAGTGCTTTAGCAGATGCTGTATTACAGGCAAGTATTACAAGCGGACAATCATTTTTAAAAAACCATTCAATGCACTGAAGCGTGTATGCATAAACGGTTTCAAAACTACGGGTACCGTATGGGGCACGCATGTTATCGCCCAGGTATTTGTAATGATACTGAGGCAATACGTTTACAAATTCTTTCAGAACAGTTAAACCACCATATCCACTGTCGAAAACACCAATTGACTGGTTCATGTGATAAAAATAAGAAAGCCATCCGAACTTAATCAGATGGCTTTTATAAACGACTTGTTTTTATTAATTTTTAGGAGCCGGTTTCATACCCGGAGATCCTCCGTTTTTGGCAGGTCCGGTTGTTTCCTTAACACCTAATTTCTTTTTTACCAAAGGAAGAAGATCATCTCCCGGAGGTGCAACAATCACAGAATTCATATCCAGAACGTATGTATATCCATTTTCTTTTGCTACGGTTCTTATAGCTTCTAACGCTTTATTACGCAATGGGGCGATCTTCTCCTGTGCTTTTTGCTGATAGATCTCCTGAGCTTGTTGATTCCATGTTTGAACTTGCTGGTATAATCCGATCAGTTCATTTCTTTTAATTTCTTTCATACTGGCTGAAAGTTTCATAGAATCTTTGGAAAAAACACTGTCTTTACGCTGTAATTCCTGCATCATATCCTGACCCTGTTGTGCAAGTGAAGCCTGGAAATCTTTTAATTCTGCATCCAGTTTCTCAGCTTCGGGCATATTTCCGATCAATTCATCTGTACTGATATATCCGATCTTGGTTTGAGCCGATGCTCCTAACATTCCAACTGCCAACACACCTGCCAATAATAATTTTTTCATGCTTGTTTATTGTTTACCTATTAATTGTTTTATAAAGATTCCTATTGATCCCCTGATGCTGCGTTAAGTTTAAGCATTACACATTATTTAACACCCATATAGCGCAACACTTCTTCACTCTTATCCAGTTTTGGGTCGGCAAATATAACTGTAATTCCCTCACTTTTATCCAATATGAAGTCGTATTGCTTCTCTACAGCCAGTTTCTGAATGGCATTGTACACTTTATCCTGGATGGGTTTGATGAGCTCCTGGCGCTTTTTGAAAAGATCTCCTTCAAAACCGAAACGTTTTTTCTGTAGATCGCGTAATTCTTTTTCTTTATTGAATAATTCGTCTTCTCTTTTCTTTTTCAGTTCATCCGGCAACATCACCTGTTCTGCATCATAATCCTTGTACATCTTATTAAGTGCAGCCTGTTTCTGATCGATCTCCTGTTGCCATAGTTCACTGAACTGGTCAAGGCGTTTCTGTGCATCTTTATAATCCGGTATTTTATCGAGGATAAATTTAGAATCAATGATGGCATAACGCTGGGCATTTACGCAAATGCCTGATACAAGCAATGCAGCAAAGAGCAGAAATTTTTTCATAAAAGTTGTTTTAATTATTCAGGTTCCTGGCCTAACATAAAGGTAAACTTGGCAGCGCCTTTCAATCCTCCCTGCTGGTTATACCTATCGAAACCGATACCATAATCAAAGCCAAGCAAACCAAACATCGGAAGGAAGAAACGCATACCTACACCCGCTGAACGGCGCAGTTTGAAAGGATTGTAATTCTTGAAATCATACCAGCCATTTGCCGCTTCAAAAAATCCTAATCCGTAGATCGTACTGTTGGCAGATGTACTGAATGGATAGCGCAATTCCACTGTGTATTTATTGAATATCGTAAAGAACTCTCTCGGAGAAATTCCATCAGGATTTACTTTAGGATTTGAACTGCTGTAAACCGGGTAACCGCGGTGTGCAATGATATCATAACCCAGTAAAGCCTGTGTATTACTTAAACCGGCATCTCCCACCTGGAATCTTTCAAACGGCGATATCTCCAGTTTGCTGTTGTAACGGCCGATGAAACCATATTTTGCAGCCGCTCTTAAAATGAATTGCCTGGACTTATCTGCTCCTTTTGCTTTTCCGATCGGCACAAACCATTCAGCATTCATACGCCATTTATGAAACTCCGGTAATTTATATTTATTCGTTTCTGTTTGTGATGCAATACCCAATAACGAATACGGCAAAGTGAATTGTCCGCTCATCATGAAATTAGAACCACTCGTTGGGAAGATCGGATTAGGACCGGCAGAATTTCTGAGTAAAGTGATCTTTAAACTGATGTTGGTAGATGTTCCGTTATTGATCTTATCAAAAATACCGTTGTAATTTTTCAGTTTGTATTGCTGGAAATTCAACGTGTAGATCAGGTTAAAAAAGTCATCCGGCCATTTCAATTGCTTACCTAATGATATACCAAACCCGGTGGTTTTTACATAAGATGTATCAGCACACTGGCGACAGGTTTGTCCCTGTGCATTGAATGCATTCGAAAATTTGGTATTGAAATAATTTACAGAGAATGAATTTCTTTTCTTTCCACCCAGCCATGGCTCTGTGAAAGAAAAATTATAAGCACGATAAGCTCTTCCGTTCGATTGTAAACGTGCACTGAGTTTTTGTCCGTCACCACCCGGTAATGGATCCCAGCTTGTTTTCTTGAAAATATTTTTAATAGAGAAGTTGTTGAAGGTAACACCCAGTGTTCCCGTTAAACCAATACCGCCTCCGAAACCCGCAGATAATTCCAGCTGGTCAGCAGATTTTTCTTCCACCTGCCAGTTGATATCCACTGTTCCATTATCCGCATTCGGAACAACATTCGGTGAAATTTTTTCAGGATTCAAAAATCCCAGTTGCGACAATTCCCTTTGAGTACGAATGATATCAGCACGGCTGAACCTGTCACCCGGAATCGTTCTCAATTCACGAAGGATCACATAATCTTTTGTTTTATCATTACCGGAAACCGTGATATTACCATACGTTGCCTGCATACCTTCGCTCATCTTGATCTCAAAATCGATCGTGTCATTATATACTGCTGTCTCCGTGGCATCCACCCTGTAAAATAAATAACCATCATCCATATACAAGCTGCTGATATCTCCGCCTTCTGCAGACAATTGTTTGCCCAGTCTTTTATTCAGCAATTCCAGGTTATATACATCCCCTTTGTTGATGCCTAATAAAATATTGAGTAAGGAATCTGAATATTTTGTGTTGCCTTTCCATATAATATCGCCGAAATAATATTTATGTCCTTCTTCTACAAGGATGTCAAGGTTAAGATTTCCCTTTTCATTATACATGGATGTATCGGCGAGAATGCGGGCATCCCTGTAACCCTGTCCGTTGTAAAAATCAAGTATACGTTCTTTATCGTCGATGTATTTAGTTTCGTTGAATTTAGATCCGCTGAACAATTTGATACGGAAATAAGGATCCAGGAAATCACGTGTTCTGGTGGGTGTAAGAAATCCTGCACTTTTTACATATTCATGTAATGTGGTTCCTTTTGATGTATCACCGTATGGACTGATCACTTTTTCAGGAAACAAAGTAATACGCGTCATCTCCTTTGTACTCTTGAATTGTTTTTTCAGCTTCAGATCCGTCACAGTTTCATTTCCCGTGAAATTGATTGAATTGATCTTTACCTTTTTTCCTTTGAATATCTGAAAATTGATTGCAACTGCATTCGTTACACCAACGATAGGTGTCTCTTTCATATCGATGGTTGCGTTGCGGTAACCTTTATCAAAATAAAATTTGCGGATCGCTTCTACAGCGCTCAGCTTCATATTTTCTGTGATCACGCGATCTTTTGCCAGGCCGATCTTGCCTTCCAGATCTTCTTTCTCTGCCTTCTTTATCCCTGTGAAGCTAATGTCCAGTAAACGGGGTCTTTCTTTTACTTCAATTTCTATATAGAGATTATTGTCTACCAGGTTGGTAAAGTAAATGTGTACATCGGAAACGAGGCTTTGTTTCCATAATTTATTGATGGCCTTACTGAATACATCTGTTCCCGGAATCTGCACCATGTCGCCTACAGCAAGGCCGGAAATGGAAATAATCAGGTTCTGATCAAAAGACTGAGTTCCTGAAACGGTTATACCTGCAATTTTATATTGTTTGGGAGTTTTAGTGGTTAGCATGGATTCCAGTGCCGGGTTAACGGAAACAGTGGAATCACCGGGTTGTGCGAATGTTGATGTAGAAATAGAAAGCCCTAAAATGAATAAAATAATCCTATAAATCCTGAACATCAACTTTTTTTTTACGTGGCGGCAAATTAAAGCCATTAATGACAACAATATGTTAACCTCCTCCTAAATGATATCAACTGAATACTGAGATCGGTAAATATTACAATTTCAGGTATGTGCAGTTTTGATCTGGCTGCCGGTTTTTCCGAACCTTCTTTCCCTTTGCTGGAAATTGAGGATCGCCTCATAAAGATTTTGTTTACGGAAATCGGGCCATAAAGTGGGGGTGAAAAATAACTCAGTATATGCGCTCTGGTACAACAAAAAATTAC
>JANNZE010000203.1:0-3843 GCA_031410455.1 Chitinophagaceae bacterium
ATGCTCAGGAAGATCATGGAACAGAAACAACTGAACACCATGAGGCAAAGGAAGAAAAGCTGGATCCTGCTAAAATCATCCTTGATCACATCAAAGATGCTCATGAATTTCATTTTTTCTCAATAGGTCATTTTCATGCAACAATTCCATTACCGGTTATATTATTTGTTCCGGGAGATGGCGTGAAAATGTTCTCTTCTTCTAAATTCGGTCACGAAGGTGAACTGGAACACGAAGGTTTTAAGTTGGATAACGGAAATATTGTGGCTACTAATGGCGCACAGGTATATGATTTTTCTTTGACCAAAAATGTTGTTCAAATGATACTGGCGCTAACAGTGCTCGTATTATTAATGACAGGTATCGCCAAAAAATACAAAAAAGGTCATGGCGTAACCTCAGCACCAAAAGGATGGCAGAATGCTATTGAACCGGTGATTACTTTCGTGAGGGATGAAGTGGCCAAACCAAACCTGGGACATAAATATAAAAAATACCTTCCTTACTTGCTGACCGTATTTTTCTTTATTCTTATTAATAACTTATTCGGATTGATCCCGGGTTCTGCAAATGTTACCGGTAACACGGCATTCACCGCAACGCTCGGCATTATTTCGCTGATTGTGATCTTATTCAGCACCAACAGCCATTTCTGGGGTCATATTTTCTGGCCTCCGGGCGTACCTTTCGCTGTAAAACTGATCCTGATCCCGATCGAACTGGCCGGTGTATTACTCATCAAACCTGCGGCGTTGATCATTCGTCTTTTTGCCAATATGGTGGCTGGTCATATTATCATCCTGAGTTTCATTTCACTGATCTTTATTTTCGGTGCCATGAGCGCAGGAGTGGGAATCGGATTTTCTCCTGTTTCCATGTTGTTCACTGTATTTATTTATTTCATAGAATTACTGGTGGCGTTTATCCAGGCATTCATCTTCACCAATCTTACGGCTGTATTTATCGGTCAGTCATTTGAAGGTGGACATGATGATATACATGGTGAACATGAAGACGCCATCGTATCACCGATCTAGTATTTTATTTATCAATTATAAACCAAGAATCATGAATTTAATGATGACTTTGTTGGAAACCAATCTCGGTTTGTCTCACTTAGGTGGAGCAATCGGAGCAGGTTTAGCTGCAATCGGAGCAGGTGTAGGTATCGGTCAAATCGGTAAAGGTGCAGTAGAATCTATCGCTCGTCAGCCGGAAGCTTCTAACGACATTCGTGGAAACATGATCCTCACTGCCGCATTCGTTGAGGGTGTTGCCCTTTTCGCGGTTATTGCAGGTCTGCTGGCTGTATTGAAAGCCTAGTCCACACAAGATTACTGCATCTGAAGCACAGGGCGGAGGATGCAGTATATTTTTTTTATTGTCCGGGCATTGTGCAAATATCAGCATCGTTGCGTCGCACACTTGTACAGGCAATCAAAAAGCAGCGATAACACACACAAATATTTAATTTAAAATTTATAATTCCACATTCATAATTTAAAATATGGAACTCTTATTACCGCATCTTGGTCTCATTTTCTGGACGTTACTGGCGTTCATCATCGTGTTGGTTATCCTTAAGAAATATGCCTGGAAACCCATCCTGAAAGGTTTGAACGACCGCGAAACCAACATCGCTCAATCCATCGCTTCTGCTGAAAAAGTAAAGCTGGAAATGGCGCAGTTGAAAAACGAAAATGAGTTGCTGTTACAAAAAGCCCGTGAAGAGCGTGCAAACATGCTCAAAGAAGCAAAAGAATTCCGCGATAAAATGATCAACGAAGCTAAAGAAGAAGCGAAAATACAAGCGGCTAAAATTCTTACCGAAGCACACGCTTCTATCAACAACCAGAAAATGGCTGCCATGATCGATCTTAAAAATCATGTAGGTAAACTGGTGATTGAAACAAGCGAAAAAATTCTCCGCAGAGAACTGGGCAACAAATCAGAGCAGGAAAATTACATCCGTCAATTAGCTGAAGAAATTAAATTAAACTAATCATTGCAATTGCAATGCAATTATAGAGTATGAACAATCCTCGTCTTGCCGGCAGATATGCAAAAAGTGTTTTGGGTCTGGCCATTGAAAAAAATGAGCTGGAAGCTGTATATGCTGATATAAAACTGATCAGGCAGTTGTGCATTCAGAATCCCGATTTTAAAGCATTGCTGAAAAGTCCCGTGATCTCTTCTGATAAAAAACAAAAGATCGTTGCGGCGGTGTTGCTCAATAAAGTGAGTACCCTCACAAGTTTGTTCATTAATTTACTGATCAGCAAAAACAGGGAAAGCAACCTTCCTGAAATAGCAAATACATTCATCCAGCAGTACAACGAAATGAAAAACATTCATATCGTTAAAATAACTACTGCTGTTCCAATGAGCCAGGATATATCTGATTTATTATTAAACCGCATCCGTTCTAATGCCGATTACCAGAACATCGAATTACAAACTGTTGTGGATGAAAGCCTGATCGGTGGTTATAAATTTGAAATGGGCGATAAGCTGATCGACGCAAGTATTTTACGTGATCTCAATGATGTTCGTAAACAATTCCTCAACAATGAATACGTTCACCAGATCAGATAATCGATTATAAATATTTTTAAGACCTCACTTCGGTGAGGTTTTTTTATGCCTTCCACACAACCTTCCAGGTTCCAACCTTCCAGGTTCTAACCTTCGAGGTTCCAACCTTCCAGGTTGGCAGCACGGATATTTATGATGATTTTCATTTTTACAAAAGATGATATCCTCAGAAATTCACTACAGTTAAAGTTTACATTGTTGCATGGAATTGTTGAAATTAAGGCCAGTGTATCACCGAGACATGGAATGCATTGCGGTTACAGGAAAAATAACAAAAGAAATTCTCAAAGAACTGCGTACGCTTCATGGGGCACGATGGAGCCGTTCCTACCGGTGCTGGTATATTCCCTTTGTACAGAATGGCGCTGCGCTTATTTCACAGAAATTGAATGGGCTTGCTGAAACAGAAGATGCAGCATTATCAGAATATATTTCCAAAAGAACGTTGCTGCAAAAAATGAATATTGATGTTACGGCAACATCCATAAAAATGTTCCAGGTATCAGCGCATAATCTTGAACAACTGGATCTTTTATTGCGTCGTTTGCAATTACTTACATACAGTTCCAATACCATAAAAACCTATAAAAATGAATTTGCCGGATTTCTGTTGATGCTTAAAAATCATCCGGCTGATACACTTTCACCAGAACAGGTAAAACGATATGTTCTGTATTGTATCAACACACTAAAGCTGAGCGAGAACACCATACACAGCAGGTTGAATGCCCTTAAATTTTATTATGAACAGGTAATGAAAATGGACAGGATCTTTGTTGAAATTCCACGTCCGAAAAAACCATTTCAGATTCCAAAAGTTTTAGGCGAAACGGAGATCGGCAGATTGTTTGCCGCACTCGAAAATAAAAAACACAAAGCGATATTATTTACCGCATACAGTGCAGGTCTTCGTGTAAGTGAAGTGGTCAATTTAAAAATCAGGGATATCGATAGTGACCGGATGCAGATACTTGTTCAAAACAGTAAAGGAAAGAAAGACCGCTACGTGATGCTCAGTGTGGTATTGCTGGATATTTTAAGAATGTATTTATTGCAATACACGCCCAGGCCAAAATTATATTTATTTGAGGGAAATGATCCCGGAGAACCTATCAGCAGCCGTGCAGCCCAACATATTTTCTGGACGGCAAGGGTTAAAGCAGGTATCAGAAAGGAAGTGGGCTTTCATAGTCTGCGACACAGTTTTGCAACACATCTTCTCGAAAAAGGAGTGGATATCCGTTATAT